>NZ_VOYO01000049.1:0-6347 GCF_013420255.1 Acinetobacter sp. YH01021 | reverse complement strand
AAATGATAGAAATGAATACACGTATTTATCTACGAGCTTCAACTAAAGATCAAGATGCAGAAAGGGCTTTGCAGATTCTTCAGGATCTAAACCAAAACTTGAATTTGGGTGAAACCATTGTGTACGTGGAAAACTATAGTGGTACGAAGTTAGACCGACCTGAATTGAATAAGCTACTGTCAGAAGCAAATCAAGGTGACACATTGTTAGTTGAAAGTATTGACCGCTTATCACGCCTAACCCAACGAGATTTTCAAGAGCTGAAGCGCAGGATCCAGGAGAAGGGACTTCGTTTAGTCGTAGCAGATCTTCCTACTACCTACCAAATGATTCAAACCAGTGACAGCATTACTCATTCAATCTTGGAACTCATCAACAATATGTTGATTGATCTTCTGGCAACAATGGCCCGCCTAGACAATGAGAAACGTATAGAACGTATTAAGCAGGGCCTGGCACGTTCGGGTTACAAACCAACAGGCAAGAAGGCAAATGAGGCTAAACATAAACGAATAAAAGAATTGCTAGTAGTTGGCAATATGACTAAGGAAGAAATTGCCAAAGCAGTGAATTGTGGAGTTGCAACTGTCTATCGAGTTGCTAAAGTTATCTAAAAGAGGCTTATCTCAACGCGCCCCCAATGGGGCACCGCTGCATTCAGGTTACTTCACATAAGAAATTTTATGTTAAATGATTGTTAGAAATGCCCCTTGATCGAGGCATTTTCTATAAAGAATACTAAAAACTAATTAAAGCCAACCAAGTTTCAAAACAAGGCAGTTCTCAGCAATCATATTTTTAAATTATATAACTCCCAACTGAGCTTTTGCTCCAACGATAAGGCTTTCATTTTGAGTTTCTAAGGCAAATAAACCATACATCAAAGGAGAGGCCGCTGCTCTTTCTAAAGTCTGTTCATATAGTTTATTCCAAACTTTACCCCCTAGTTTTTCATACTCGATGATTAGAGTTTTGAGGCTTTCTTCTCCAAACAAAGTTACATGCCCAGCAAAATCAATCGCTGGGTCATCTATATGGGCTGTTGACCAATCAATAACGCCTGAAACAGCTCCATCCTTTGAAGCTAGTACATGCCCAGCATATAAATCGCCATGTATAAATTGGGTGAAATCTGCCCATAGAACATCATTATCCAACCATTTTCTGTAGCGGGTTTCCAATTGCTCACTTATACCAATTTCAGATTTTACTAACTGCAAATTGTTTGCTATTTCAGGTCTTAAATCTGAAGGTTTCATAATTTTCAAATCATTTTCCCGAACTTCTTTTTCAGGAATACTATGGATTTCAAATAAGGTTTTTGCCAAAGATGTTATGTATTTCGGGCTATCTTTGTCCATATTCCAAATTATTTCATAGGTTTCAGCATCCAAATTTAAAACAGGATTATCTTTAAGTATGGGATAAGCCACTAATTCTGTAGATGAAATTCTCCAATCAGGAACCTCTACAGAAAGATGTTTTTTTACCAATTCTAAAATGCGTTTTTCTTTCTTGATTTGTTCCCTCATGCCATCACGACGAGGAATACGCAGCAACCATTGTTGCCCCTTTGTATCAAGAGCAAAAACGACCTTAAAATCAATGCCCATTTCATTGAAATTCATTTTGTCCGTAAGCAACAAGCCGTGTGCTTCAGCAAGTGATTGAATATCTTGAATTGTCATTTTTAATTTCCTTTAAAGAGTTCAATAATTAATGTTCGGATTAGATTGGCTATCATTAACAATCTCTCTCAAAAGTCTTGATGATTTTGTGGTCTTTGATCTCGTAGATAATGTCAGCAATATTATCGACCAATTGCTTGTCATGAGATACGAAGATAATAGTTCCTGCATAGGACTTCATCATTGTTTCTAATGCGGCAATACTTTTTAGGTCAAGATAGTTTCCTGGTTCATCCATAAGCAAAATATTATATTTTCCTAAAAGCATTTTGGATAAAAGCAGTTTGATGATTTCACCTCCCGATAAGTCGGATAAGTTTTTTTGAATATCATTCGCTCCGATCCCCATTGAAGCCAATACTGCACGAATTTCCGCAACTGTGTACTCGCACTCTTCCTGCATAAAGGAGAGCACAGATTTATGCGTGTTAAATTTATATCCTGTTTGTGTAAAGTAGCCAATTTCAGCTTTTGGAGATATGGTTAATCCATCAGCACGTTCTGATATCATTTTTAACAAGGACGTTTTCCCTGTTCCATTCGATCCAGTTATAGCGACTTTAGCGCCAAGCGGTATTATAAAGTTAGCGTCATCAAAGATAGTACGGCTACCAAATTTTAAGCTCAGACCATCTGCCGTAATCGGGAACTTATTGTGCAGTTCTAGGGCTGAACTTTGACGAAAACGAATAGAACGCAAATGCTCTGGTGCTTGAATATCTTCTAATGCAGCCAAACGCTTTTCCATACTCTTAGCTGCCTGATACAGTTTTCTTTGCTTGGTGCCAGTCATTTTTGCATGCCCAAGTCGTCCAGCACTTTCGGTAGAGTTTTTGGATTTTTCTCCTTTTTTCTTATTGTCTAATCGATTAGCTTGCTGGCGTTTTTCTTGCACAGCAGATTCTAATCGCTCCCGTTCCTTCATCATCAGCTCATATTCTACGGCTTGGTGTTGTCGCTCTTCTTCTTTTTGACGCAAGTAATCCGAGTAACCACCCCAATATTCCGTAATTTTACCGTCTTTTAACTCCCATATCTTGTCTACAACCATATTAAGAAAATATCGGTCATGACTGATAACAAGTAATGCTCCATCAAATGCTTTAAGTTGACCAATAAGTAGATCTATTCCATTGAGATCAAGGTGGCTGGTTGGTTCATCCGCTAGAATGCCATGTACTTGTTGGGAAAATGCGGCAGCAATTTTTGCACGAGTTTCCTCTCCGCCACTCATTGTGTCGTTTTGTACATTGGAAACACCAAGGCGAGATAACATTGCCCGGTCTTCGACCGTTTCTATTTCGATTCCGCCCAGTTGGCTGATATGTGCAAAATCACCAAAACGCTGTAATGTCGCTTCGGCTAAAACAATTTCGCCATTAAGTACTTTGAGTAAACTACTCTTTCCTGCTCCGTTATCACCCACAAGACCAATACGGTCATAAGAGTGAATTTCCAATTCATCAATATCCAAAACATCACGCCCAGCATAATCCAAGCGTATGTTTCTCGCTTTAATAATTAAACTCATTTTTATTTACTCCTGTTTAGCTCTTGAAATTTTTTATGCAGCAAACAGGATTTAGGTGAAAACAAAAGCTAGCATCACAGTGTCCTCCCAAAAAAAAAGCTATTCATCCACAGGGTGGACAAATAGCTAGTCAATTAAGTTATAACTGGAAACTATGCACTAAAAGCATACTTATAAATTAAGCATACTTTTACTTTATATATCCGCATATATTCTTAAAGACACAACAAAAGCCCACCATTATAAAATAGTGTCACTATGCAAATAGTTGTGTCTTAACGAATGCGGATAGAATGCATAAACTTACCTAAAAAATAAAATTCAGTTTTATGATAACTTTACTGTTAAAAGAAGTCTAGACAACCTTGTTTTATGCTTGGATATAAGGCTTATTTTAAAATAATAGTAGTGAAGATTTTCTAAAATTAACATAATACACCTTATACGAAATGCTTTATAATTGTCTTTATTAATCAATGATATATATCATTTTGATTGGCCCGTATCCTCCAGATCGGGCTTTTTTATTGTTTTTTATGTTCCACGCTCAATAAATAAGCAATGTTCCACGGTTTTATTCAGTTTTAATAAACATCATCCGATTTTGTGATGAGTCACTATTTCATGTGCTTGCACTGAAATTGGCTCATCACAAAATTGGAGTCCTGGTTAACCATAGGGAAGGAAAAAACGGCTCAGGAAGCTTCTCTTCTTAGGTTCAGGCTCAACGTGTTCTGGAACAGGGATACGTTTATTCTCTGAAGTAGTCAATCCGTCATAGTTCGATTCAGCCTGTGACCGAGGATCTGTTGCTATATTCGAATTAGTAGATCCATCTAGCTGATTAATATTTTCTTGTTTTGGCTGTTCTAAGGTGCCTTTAAACTCAATTCTATAAGTAAGATCTTCAATATGTTGCATCAAAGACTTTTCTCTTTGATTTGCTAAATCTAACTGATTTTTGAGTAAAGAAATTTGATCTTTTAATACACTTTCAACCTCAGATTGAACGTGTACTTGTACATCCTTCTGAACTTGTTCAGTACGTGTACTGGACTGAACACCGACTGGATTGCCATAAACTCTGATAAGTTCAGATAAGTCTATAAGACCATCATGATCTCTTGATAATTCACCATTTTTTAAAGCCTCATATATTGTTGTACGTGATTTTTTAAAGGCTTTACTTGCATCCATGACGCTGAATTTTGTTGTGTTCAATGTAATCCCTCAGTGCGTGTACAAGGATGTTCATGTGAACATCCAATCTGAACATGAAGTTTATTTTGTATTAAATCCTACTTTCTTTAGATATGGCAGTAATTCTTCAATTTTAAGTGGATCCTGCAACATTTCGGCAATGCGAACAGCAAATTGAGAGTAACTTTCTGTACCTTGAGAATATTTATTCATCTCGGTAAGCCCAGAGAGTTTATTAGCAAAAAGATAACGTTGCGAATCAGTCATTTTTAAAACTATAGGTTGTATAGCTATATCTGACTTCTTTGGTTGCTTTCTAATTTTATAGGTAAACTCAAATCCTATAATTTTTTTCCCTGCCTTCTTATTAGTATATTGAAGGTTATATATATCGCAGGCTTTGCTCTTATTTATTTGAGTGACAGCTAAGTCCAGGACATTGTCTTTTAGATTTGACATAGTTTTATATTTATTTTCGATACCGAACCTAGATCGAAGATCGTCCAACTCTAGAAAAACTTTTTGCTCTTTATAGTTCTGCACTTCTTTAAGAATTTCATATAAGCGATTGGCATATTGACTGCTTAAATCAACCGTATGTTGAAGATCAATTTGAGTAAATTTATTAGCTAGCTCACTTACAAATGGTAAGACGTCATTAGCAAATTGAATTTCAATTCTAGCTTCACCTTCAAGATATCCCTTCATTTGAATAAATCTATATGTTCTAACGTGTTTTTTAGTATTTGAGATTTCTCGCTCTAATGTGAACTGGCGTTCAAATAAAGTATCTACAGCCGTTCTAAGGGCTTTATAACCGCCATCTATGGTGTCTGAAAACAGATCTGCATATTCATGAGCTGAAATGGTAATTGGTACATTATTATCTAATGTAATCTTATTAGAACGAATTTTTGATAAAGCGATATTGAACAATCTGTGCTCAACAACAGTCATTTTATAATGAGCTTTTACTAAATCATTTGCTTTAGAGACAAGAATCGACATGTCTAAATTTTCTGAACGGCTCATTCTTATTTCCCTATAAACATTATATGGATTTACCAAAATCTAGATAAATTTTTTACTTAGGAAATCATCATAACAATACTCATTTAAATAGTAAAATAAAAACCTATGTTTATACGGATAAAACCTATGTTTGAAACGGATAAAACCTATGTTTGAAACGGATAAAACCTATGTTTATACGGATAAAACCTATGTTTGAAACGGATAAAACCTATGTTTATACCATCATAATCTATTGAAAATAAAAAAGAAAACATGCTTCAAATATTAAATATTATAAATATAAAATAAAAAAGAAAATTCATGAAAATTGCCCTTGGTTTTCGCTTCGCTCAAACTCTATTGAATCTCGCTTTCGCTCGATTCGTTGGGGCAATTTTTGGTTAATATTTTCGTGACTTTTAGAAAAAGCAAAAGCAACTCGGAATTCGCTGCGCTCATGAACTTTTTTTCTCGCTACGCTCGATTTAAGAATCAAATTTGGAAAGTTCGCACCCATGCGGGATGCTCTGGTATGCAGGTGATTGATGGATAGGGAGCTTGTAATCAGGGAAAGGAAAGGGCAAATTTTCTCAGTTCGCTCGTAGACACTCGCTCTGTTTAGCGACTCATGCCACGAGATTTCATTCTAGGCGCATGTTGCTGTGCTTTGAGTTGTTGTTCTTGTCTGAGTTTCAGCTGTTGTTCTGCTTTGATCTCATTCACACATTTCTTAATGACTTGATAGGTTGAGTATAGAGTTTGGTATTGCTTGGCTTTGGCCGGATGCTGTTGTTGGTACTGCTTCCAGGCATGTTCTTTAAACTTTTCATTTTCCAATAAATCCTTCACACCATGTTTTTTCTGGTGTTCATGCTGACCTTTCAGCTTTTTGTGCTCCTGGTAAATCGCATCAC
>NZ_VOYO01000048.1:0-6637 GCF_013420255.1 Acinetobacter sp. YH01021 | reverse complement strand
TCATTCGAGTCTAGACAAAATGACACCAAATGAGTTTTACTATGATCAGCTACCCCAACAAAACAAGGTGGCTTAACTAGAGCGGAATATCACTTATAAATACGCTTTTAGTTGTTCAAACAAGTGGAACCACCTCTGTTTACAGTTGATGAGTGGAATCTTTTTAAACAAGGATATGCTGAATTTGTAACGCTGACAGATCTTGAAAAAGAATATTGGTTTATTGCAATTGAGCATATTTTTGTAGATGAGGTTATTTGGTTAATGGCAGATTTTTCTGAAGGATGGAAAATGCAACATCAATTAGGAATTTATTCATCAATATTCAAATGTATATTGACCCCTAGTGTACTGCAACAATATGATTTAGAAATCAATACTTAGCTTTAAGATTTTATGTCATCAAACCAGTGAAAATGAAAACCTTCCGTTTTTTATTTTATAAGTCACTATTTTATTAACTTAGAATATTTAAATCGAATGATTTAAATATTCGTTTAATACAATGCCTACTTCACTTATATAGTTTAAGCAAAATGTCACTTTAGTAAGCTCTTCACCAGTTAATCTAAACTTTAGTTATACCGCTATTTATCATTTAACTGTATGAGCTTAACCCTATTCAAAGATGGAAATTATGAAAAAAAGTCGTTATTTAGTTAGCTCAGCTGGCATTATGACTGTGCTACTAATAGGCTGCTCAAAATCAGAAAATGCAGAGCATCATTCAGCAGATGCACCGTTAGCATCAGTAAGTGTAATGACTGCCCAAACACAATCAATAAATCTGATTGAAAATCTCCCTGGGCGTGTCACTGCATATCGTATTGCTGAAATTCGCCCTCAGGTTGGTGGCATAGTAGATAAAGTTCTATTTAAACAGGGTACTTATGTACATGCAGGTCAACCACTTTTTAAATTAAATTCTGAAATATTTCAGGCTGATGTCAAAAGTAATAGAGCAACTTTACATCGTGCTGAGGCTGAAGTAACACGCCTTCAAATTTTGTTAAAACGATACGCTGAACTGGTGACAGTTAATGCAATTAGTAAGCAAGAATATAACAATACTGAAGCAGAATATCAGAAAGCAAAAGCTGATGTTACTCAAATGGAAGCGATACTTTCACGTCAACAACTTAACCTAAAATATGCAACAATTACATCGCCAATATCTGGAATTATTGGTGAGATTTTAGTGACTGAAGGTGCATTAGTCAGCCAAGGTGATACTAAAGCCATGGCAGTAGTACAGCAAATTGATAAAGTGTATATCGACGTAAAACAGTCAATTACTGATTATGAAAAAATACAGGAAGCATTACAACAAGGGAATTTGTCAAATGCTAGCCATAACGTTGAAATACTAAATAGTCAAGGTAAGCCATACGATGTAAGGGGTGAAATTTTATTTTCAGACACTAAAGTAGATCCCGATACTGGTGATGTGACTATCCGTATTTTAGCGAATAATCCTAGTCAAAAATTGCTTCCCGGCATGTATGTCCGTATCAACATGAGCCGAACAAAAGTTGATAATGCGATTTTAGTGCCAGAGCAAGCTATCCAACATGATATTAGTGGTAAGGCGAATGTAACTATTATCAACCAAAAAGAGCAAGCACAAAGTAAAACTGTGCAACTGGGTCAGCGTTATCAAAATAGTTATGTAGTCACGCAAGGTATAAATGCGGGTGAAAAAATCATTGTCGAAGGTGTAGACCGTATTCAACCTAATCAGCGACTAAAAGTAAAACAATGGCAAGCACCTATAACGAATAATGAAAATGGGGGGCAGCAATAATGTCTCAATTTTTCATTCGTCGACCAATTTTTGCTTGGGTCATCGCCTTATTTATTATTTTATTTGGTGTATTAAGTATACCTAAATTGCCAATTGCACGCTTTCCAAGTGTAGCTCCACCACAAATTAGTATTACAGCAATGTATCCTGGAGCTACACCAAAGACGCTCAATGACAGTGTTGTAACACTTATTGAAAGAGAAATGTCAGGTGTTAAGAATTTACTGTATTACAGTTCAAGTTCAGATACCTCTGGTAGCGCTACTGTTACTGCTACATTTAAGCCTGGTACAGATGTAGAGCTTGCTCAAGTTGATGTTCAAAACAAAATCAAAGCAATTGAGTCGAGACTACCTCAACCTGTTCGACAACAAGGGCTTATGGTTGATGCAGCTTCATCTGGATTTTTGATGATCATAGGTCTGAACTCCCCTAATCATCAATATTCTGAAATAGACCTAAGTGACTACATGACACGACACGTCATTGAAGAAATCAAGCGAGTTGATGGGGTTGGGAAAATCCAGAATTTTGGAGCTGAAAAAGCTATGCGCATTTGGGTCGATCCAAATCGTTTAGTATCTTATGGTCTGAGTATTAAAGACGTAAATACGGCTATTCAAAATCAAAACCTCCCGATTTCACCTGGTCGTATAGGTGATACACCTGCCCTCAAAGGACAGCAAATTACGATTCCATTAACAGCACAAGGGCAATTGGAGACTGTTGAACAATTTAAAAAAATTAGTTTACGTTCGAATAAAAATGGGGCAACTGTACTGTTATCAGATGTGGCTCATATTGAGGTTGGTGCGCAGTCTTATAGTTTTGCCATTTTAGAGAATGGTAATCCATCTACAGCAATAGCAATACAAATGAGTCCCAATGCAAATGCCGTTAAAACTGCTGAAGGGGTAAAGGCAAAAATCAACCAATTGAGTACTTCATTACCTGATGGAATGAAATTCTCAATCCCTTATGATACTGCACCATTTGTTAAAGTTTCTATTCAAAAAGTAATTACAACATTGATTGAAGCCATGGTTTTAGTCTTTATTGTAATGTTCATATTTCTTCATAATGTTCGTTATACCTTAATTCCAGCTATTGTTGCTCCCATAGCATTGCTAGGAACGTTCTCTGTAATGCTACTTGCTGGCTTTTCTATCAATGTCCTAACCATGTTTGGTATGGTGCTGGCGATTGGGATCATTGTAGATGATGCCATTGTAGTGATTGAAAATGTGGAAAGAATCATGGTATCAGAAGGCTTGTCCCCTGCAGATGCCACCTCGAAGGCGATGAAAGAAATTACGAATCCGATTATTGGTATTACTTTGGTTTTGGCTGCAGTATTTTTACCAATGGCTTTAGCAAATGGTTCAGTAGGGATTATTTATCGCCAATTCACTATCACAATGTCAGTTTCGATTTTATTCTCAGCATTCCTAGCCTTAACTTTGACACCTGCTTTATGTGCAACCATGTTGAAACCAATAGATAAAAATCATGTGAAAAAAGGTGTTTTTGCTTGGTTTGATCGAAGTTTTGAAAAATTAAATAATCGATATGAACATGGTTTATTTAAAGTCATTAAACATAAAAGAACGGCTATGCTATTTTTTATAGGCATTGTTGTTGCACTTCTTTTTTGTTTTAAACAAGTACCTACTGCATTTATGCCAGAAGAAGATCAGGGTTGGTTTATGACATCAATTCAACTTCCTTCTGATGCCACACAAGAACGTACCAAAAAAGTTGTTACTGAATTTCAGGAACATCTAAATAAAGAAGTTGGTATTCAAGATAATATGGCGATCTTAGGCTTTGGATTTAGTGGTTCAGGGCAAAATACAGCAATGTATTTTACCAATTTACTCCCCTTTGAGGACCGTAAAATTACTGCCCAACAAGTCGTGGATAATGCGAATACTGCAATGGCTGACAGCTCGGAAGGCCAAGTAATGTCTGTATTGCCTCCAGCAATTGATGAATTAGGAAGCTCTTCTGGATTTTCATTACAATTGCAGGATGTAGGAAATATTGGCATGCAAGCATTAGCACAAGCCCAAGATCAATTACTCAGTTTATCAACTCAAAGTAAAAAAGTTGTAGATGTTTACTCTGATGGTTTACCAGATGGAAATTCTGTACAACTCAAAATTGATCGTGAAAAACTACAAATATTAGGTGTTAACTTCAGTGATGTTACCGATATCATTTCTACTTCAATGGGTTCAATGTATATCAACGATTTTCCAAATCAAGATCGTATGCAGCAAGTTATTGTTCAACTTGATGCCAAATCACGTATGAGTATTGATGATATTTTACAAATCAAAGTAAATAGTCAAAGTGGTAAACTGATTTCTATGTCTGAGATTATTACTCCAGTTTGGCAATACTCCCCACAACAATACAATCGTTACAATGGTCGTCCATCTTTAAGTGTTACGGGTAGTCCAGCACCTGGTATATCTTCTGGTCAAGCAATGTCAGAAATGGAAAATTTAATCAAACAACTTCCAAAAGGTGTGGGGTATGAATGGAGTGGTATTTCTTTAGAAGAAAAACAGGCTGAATCGCAAACTATATTTTTATTACTTCTATCTATGCTCGTAGTATTTCTTGTTTTAGCTGGGTTATATGAAAGTTGGTCCATCCCTCTTTCTGTTATGTTGGTTGTACCTCTAGGGCTTATAGGTGCATTTATAGCTGTAATGATAAGAGGTATGCCCAATGATATTTTCTTTAAGGTTGGTATGATTACCATCATTGGATTATCAGCGAAAAATGCCATTTTAATTGTTGAATTTGCTAAGGCTCTCCGAGAAGATGGGATGAGTTTAGTTAAAGCAACCGTTGAAGCTGCAAAATTGCGCTTGCGTCCAATCTTAATGACTTCTTTAGCATTTACATGCGGAGTTATTCCTTTAGTTTTTGCAAGTGGTGCGAGTTCTGAAACCCAAAAGGCTATAGGTACTGGCGTATTTGGAGGAATGATCAGTGCAACTCTTCTTGCTTTAGTGTTTGTCCCTATTTTTTTCATTATTGTTATGGGAACTGTTGATAAATTTTCTAAACAAAAAGGATCAAACTAATCTATAAGCTTTGTGGGTTAGAAAAAAAATAACTCACTTTGCATTGATCATATTTAAATTCTTGTTTTATCCATAGCACTAACCTATTAATTTTAAAAAATAATAGGTACTGGCTAAATAGCAAATCGATACATATCTTTTTCATAGAGGAAATATGATTTTAGTAAGTTCTTGTCTGGCTGGCTTAAAGGTACGTTATAACGGGACGCATAGCTTAAACGAAAAAATCGAAAAATTAGTCAAAGATGGAAAAGCTACTATGGTATGTCCAGAGATTCTTGGCGGTTTATCAACACCACGCGAACCTGCCGAGATTTCGGGAGGTAATGGCGATGATGTCTTAGATGGAAAAGCCTGTGTAATTGAAAAATCAGGAAAGGATGTGACTTCAATCTATATTGAAGGGGCATATAGAACTTTAAAAAAAGTTCAATTATTAAAAGCTACTCTGGTAGTGCTTAAAGAAAATAGCCCTTCATGTGGTAGTTCAATGATTTACGATGGTCAATTTAATGGGAATAAGATCTATGGCAATGGAGTTACCTCCGCTTTGCTTAAACGTCATAATATAAAAGTCATTTCAGAAGAAACTTTTTGGCAACTTTTACCCTAGTTCCTCCGCTTTTATTTAAAATCTTCATGCAACTCCAACCACGCCCCCCTTTGCAATATCAAGTCTCTTCGGTATTTAGAGATATAGTGAGGTAATAATCTAAGAAGCATATCCATTACTTCCACATCAGTTAAAAAGTAGTGGTTCAATTTTATGCTGTAATTCTTTAACAATTTTAGCAAGCTGATCATGTAAAACTAACCAACATTGCTCATGACCTTGCCCAATATATTCATCTATTATGAGTTGCAAAATGTCTTGATCTATCTGACTTAAGAATTCTAAAAACCATGTCGCAGCAACATCCTTGGCAACTATTGTTTTATGATCTAATGTATAAGCTATACGGCATAGCGCTAAAATTTGATTACATTCATCCTGATCGTCTTTCCAATGAGCAATAATTTGTGGATAAGTTTTTTGCATGGCAAATATTAATTGTTCATAGCTAATTGGATTTAACCAATCGCAAATATCAGGTCCAAAGATAGTAATGTTATGTAATTGGGCAGTTTTAAGTAAAATACTAATATCTGGATCAGATTGACTATAAAGTAATTCACCTTTGAGTAATTCTTCTCTCAACCACTCGCCATATTGTAGCTGATATGTATATGGATGATTTTTATTGGTAATACTCCCTTTTTCTAATATCGTAATTTCTAAGGCACGCGCTGTAGCATGACCAATCGGAACAGATATATTTAGAAAATTCTGCGCTAATTGTTTTCTTTCCTGATCGGTAATTTCACGTTCAATAATAACTAAAATATCAAGATCACTTTTATGTTTTAAACCACCATCAACATACGAACCATATAAATAAATAGCATAAAGCTTATCTTTAAAATTTTTTTGTAAAAGCTGTTTTACACTTTCAACTTGGCGACACTCTTCATCATTTAAGCTTTGCATATGATTTTTAATTTAAAAAAATAAGTAATGAATTCATAGAGCATTATACAGAATAAGTGTAAATAATTTAATCAATTAGTCTCTGTACACGACAAAAATAGATAACTCATTGAAATAATGTCACAATAATTGTTTTCTAACGACGAATACTATGACACATCTCAATGAGTTATATCTTATCTTAAACAAATCTCTAAAATGGAA
>NZ_VOYO01000047.1:0-7392 GCF_013420255.1 Acinetobacter sp. YH01021 | reverse complement strand
CTAGACAAAATGACACCAAATGAGTTTTACTATGATCAGCTACCCCAACAAAACAAGGTGGCTTAACTAGAGCGGAATATCACTTATAAATACGCTTTTAGTTGTTCAAACAAGTGGGACCACCTCTGACAACCCTGCGACGCGCTTATCAATTGATGTATCCAATGTATTTGCAATTACTTTAATAATCATACTTTACTCACACTATCATTAAGTCTGCGTACAATCATTTTCAGCGCATTAATCAGTTGTTTAATGTCCTCTAATTCATGTGGAATGAGTTGTGTATCTTTGAGTTCTTCTAATAATTTGACTAGCACCAACCCAGCGATTCTAATTGCATGAATGTCTCGAGGATCTATGATCTGAGCGTGAGATTCAGTTAAAATTTTCATGCGCATATAGTCTGATTTATTCATTTGTAATGCGTTAGATGACGCAACCATTTTCTGATATTCATCTATTGTTAAACGAACAAGAATTTGTTTATTTCTTAAAGCCTTATCTTCCATTTTTTCTACTGCATCCAAATTGAGACCGAGCGGAGCAAGCTCGAAATTTGTGACTATGGACGATGTGATATACATCGTCCCATCCTGTATCTTTTTAAATATGCGGGTGGAGAGAAATAAAAAGAAATCTTGATAGCTTTTTTGTTTTTTTCTTATCGCAAAAGGTGACTTTTTTTGAACTTTTAAAAATCGAAAAAAGGGCAGGATTTGCCATTTCTGCATGAGTAGAAATTTTAAATACTGATCTCATTCTTTTGTTAATTTGGAAAAATACAATGCAAAATCAGAATGTTTTAGAGCTTGAAACTCAGAACACGAATAGTCAAAATCTTGAAAGCACATTGACTCATTCAAATGTGAAATCAGTCGTTAAAGCAGAAAAGCCTTCAAGCACGATTGATAAAAAGCAAAAAATATATAGCGAAAATGATTCAAAAAAATTTGAGAGTATTCTTATTCGTTTTAAAGAAAAAATGAATGAAAAGAATATGACAAGAAATCAGCTTCTCACTCAGCATAAAAATACTTTACTAGAGCTCTTCGACTTTGGGGCAACAGTTGAAGAAGTCCTTTTGTTTTTAGAAGAGAATAATTTTATTGGTATTTCTGATGAAAGTTTAAAAGAGCTGTTAAAGAAAAAAAAATAAATTTGATGTGAAGTAATCACTCAAAAATTACTTCACATAACGCAATTGGTCCCATTTAAAGTAATTCTGGCTCAGTTGATCACGAGACATATACCAGGTTATGTTAGGCAACATGCTAGCACCAAGAGCAAGTCCAGCTTTTCTAAACTTATTGATTGAATTCTTCATCAGTGAGATGCAAACAAAGTAGCTCTGAATGAACATTAGATGTATTTAAATTCTGTATTAAAGCCACTTCTGAAGGAAACTTTGAAATTCTAGCATTATTTTTGTTTATATCTTTCATACTCCCTTTTAATGCTTTTACTCGGTCCGAGTCAACATATGAAAGGGAGGAGTGTTCACGACAATAGCCTTCATATATAAGCTTTTCTTCGGACAACATTACCCTATTGTTATAGTTTTTTTTGTTCAAAAGTAACTCCTAGAGATTTTAATGCTGAAAATATTCTACAGTCTGGAGTACGTAAAGCAATCCACTCATACTTTCCACCTATTTTATAGGAACTCCTCTAGTTAATAAATTTGACGAGTTGAGAAAATGGTGCATGGTAATCCCCCCTAAATAATCTATTGAGCTTGCAAACTGAATAGTCACAAAAACTCTAGATACACGTAACCATCTTTTGATGGGATTTTTTAGAGGCTAATGGAAAAAATGTCTAATTGCATTGCCGGTATAATTTTTTATTCTAACTATTCAAATTTTTTCTTTTTATCATGTCGATAGTTTTTTGTACTAGAGCTTAATTTCATAATATTTGAGATTGAACGTTCTATCGATGTCCGCAATCCCTCAAAAAGCTGAACCTCATTAGAAGATTTGATATAGTCCAATATACTTTCGCTAAAAGATTCTATGATTTCTTTTGGATTTCTAATTCTAAAATGCTCGCTTTCAGCTAATTTTAAGAGATGGGATAGTTCAGGGAATGCTTTGTTTCCAGCGAGTTTAAGCGCCATTTTATTATCAATTGATTCATAGATAAGCGTATGCGTAATATCAAATGGCGGTGAAACAAAAATGTTTTTCATATCCGAGGAATACTGTAGCGCAAAGTTTTTCAGATGCGCATCACCATTCCCGATTAAGCAGTTGAATACGATGTATTTATACATTTTTTCAACCTCAGTTATGCTTCCAGTGTATAAAAAGGTCGCTTTCAATAATGTTTCGTAGCTCCCTGTGTATTTTGCATCGGGGTCATTTGACTTTTTCATGAGCGTCGTAAAGTCTTCATAGCCTAGTTTTGTACCATCACTGGATTTATCAAACCGTTCTACAACATATGTTTCTAAATTTTCAGACAAGTACGTTTGTGGTGGCTCAAGTCCACACTTCCGCGCAGCCTGCATACAAACAAACTCATTGACTGTAAGTAAGGGAAATTCCGAATCGAATGACTTTACGATTAAATCTTTTTGTTGAACTGTTCTATCCGTTTTAACAGTTTTTGCATTCGGAATACTCACCTTGGGTTGCATACCGGCCAACGAATTTCTGAGATAATATTTTTCTAATAGCTGTGGAAAAAGGGGTTCTTTACTACAGTAAGATAGGATTTCACTCAAGCTTAAAGAATCTGCTTCAGGCAAATTTAGCTCACTTTTATAAGAGAGCATTCCAATTCCTTGACTGCCTTGAAGTGCCAATAAATACATGTCGTTAACTTTGGCATATCTCGCAAGTTTTTCAGCAATAAATCGTCGATTAAAACCTTCTGGCAAGTTCTGAGCAAAAATTGGATGAAGTGCACCGGAAGAATATCCCTCTATGCCTTTGCGAGTCATAGTGAGTGATACATGCTGATTTTCCTGAGTCGGCTGATAATGGTGCACTGAACCATATGTTAATACGCCTAATTCAGCTTGATTAGCACATACTTTAATATTAGTGATTTTGGCTGGAAGCTTTGGTGTACTCATTCACTATCCTCCGAAAACATATTTTCAATATCATCCCAGTGGGGCAATGAATGCTGCTTCGGAGATACATCAAACTGTAAACCTACTGCATCCAGTACACGCTCAAATATGTCAAAAGAACCAGTAAAGCGGCCATTTTCGATTTCTGAGATTGTAGTTTTGTTGATTCGAGTTAATTCTGATAATTCTTGCTGTGTATGACCAAGGGCTTTTCGTCCTATACGAACTTTATTACCAATTTCGACTCTACTCGCCATCGCAATCCAACCAATATATTAGCCATATAGCTAATATAATATCTTATAAACAAGATATTAGCTATATAGCTAATATTTTATGGGTATTTAACAAAAACTAGCTTAAAAATAGAATTCAACAATAAATAAAAAGGCAGATTGTTAGCTGCCTTCCTTTATTTCCTAAACTGTTAGGTAAGTTAATTATTTGTAATCAACTTACTTTTCATCGTTTTAAGAGCTTGTGTAGCATCAGTATTGCCTTGATTTGCTGCCCTAGTGTACCAATCCAATGCCTTTTTATAATCTTTTGGTACAACATCCCCCTTATCGTACATTGACCCAAGAACATATTGAGATTTGTCATAACCTAAATTGGCCGCTCGTTCAGCCCAATACATGCCTTGATTAATGTCTTTGGCGACCGCAATGCCTTTAAGGTACATATTGCTTAATTCATGTTGTGAGTCAACGTAGTCTGTTTTAGCTGATTTAAGAAACCACTCAAATGCTTTGGTATTGTCTTGTGCTACACCAAGTCCATTTTGATATAGCTTTGCAATGCTGTTTTGAGCTGCAGCGTATTCATGTGCTTGCATATAGTACTCAAAGGCTTTTTGATGGTTTTGCGGAACAATGATGCCTTTTTCATAAAAGTAACCAAGATAGTAAATATTTTCTTCAGAAGGTTGCTTTTTATTTAACTCGGTAAAAATATTAAATGCCTTTTGATAATCTTGTTTTACTCCAAGACCTGTAAGGTACATAAATCCAATTTGTGTTTGGGCTGTTGTATCACCTTTATCGGCCGCTGCTTTTAAATATTTATATGCTTTCTGAACATCTCTTTGTGCGCCAAAGTAGCCATTTAAGTATTGAAGACCGGCATACGTTTGACCTTCAGTGTGTCCTTGTGCTGCAGCACGCTCAAGATATTGTAAGCTTTTCTTGTAGGACTCTGGTTTACCAAAATCTGTTGCATAGATAAAACCTAAAAAAAACTGAGCGTCAGCATTGTTTTGATTGGCTGATTTAGTTAACCACTCAACGACCGTTGGTTGTTTGTCGCTACCCTTAATATTTTCATCATAAAGTGCCGCGCCTAATTCATATTGAGCATCAGCATTTCCTTGTTTTGCTGAGTACAATAGCCACTCAATACCACGTTCCTCATTCTCTGGGACACCTTCACCATAGTAATATGCATACCCCAATTCATATTGGGCTTTGGCATCACCTTGGTTCGCTAATTTTTTTGTTTCTTCCAAATTAAAAGTGCCAGCAAAAGCTGTACTAACAAATAGAGAAATTGAAAGTATGATTTTCTTGAACTTCATAATAGAAATAGGTGGTTATGTTTTTTATTATGGTACAAGATATAATCAAAATTGTTTAATAAAATGATTAAATTCAATAAATAATGATGGTATTTATTGATTATGCAATTTCTTTAAATTTGTACATAAAATGGGCTGTGGTTTGGGAACTGTGAAGCGAGAATTGGGGGAAGATGCTAGATCAATGTAGGTCTCAATGAAAGACTTGGCCTGATGAGCTGTGTAAGTTTATTAAGTGTGTATTCACATCTGGTAGATGCAGCATCCAGTTTTTGTGAATGGTGTTACTTATAGCAATAGTTAGAAAAAAATGCTGAGAAATCCATTGATGCTGAAGATGATCAATTGATTATTTTAGAGGAGAAGTAAAAATGTTGCCTAATGCAAAATATATTTCATTGGGTAAAATCCGATCTGTTGTTATGGAAAAAATTGGTTGCGGATGAGGTGCTCAAGGAATCACAAGTGTTATTAAGTATGCCGCATCCTTCTATGTCTAACGGAAAGCATTTGCTATTTTCTTGGCCGCAAAGCCAAATCAGCGCTTACACAGGTAAATGTGTGAGTGGGCGGATTTGATGAAAGACTCGATAGTAAAAAAATTAAGGAAATTGAGTTTTAATAAAAAAAGCGGCTATAAATAATGAGCGCTCAATTTTAATGCTTAATACACTAACGCTGATATCATTCAAGTGTACTTAATTTAACATAATCAATATTATGCGAAATGACCGTTGTAACTCCAAAGTAGAAATGTCCGGTTTCTCCAAAGTAAAAATGTCCGCTTTTAGAATATGTGCTTTTGCGATGATCAAAGCGGACGGTTTGATATGTTGGTGTCTATGTCGGATAAAGAACTTAAACGATTGTCGATCTTGCAGGAAATCTGTGATCAACGCATAACTCAGTCCCGGGCTGCTCAGCTGCTTCATGTTTCAGAACGTCAGATCAGACGCTTACTGCAGAAATACAAAGCTCAAGGCCCAGTTGCATTAGCCCATGCCGGTCGTGGCCAAACCAGCAACTCAAGGCTTCCTGAAGAAATCAGGCTCAAGTGCCTCAATCTTGTCGCTGAGCAACTGCATGGTTTCGGACCCACTTTAGCGCATGAAAAGCTCACCACCGTGCATGGATTTGATATTTCAGTGGAAACACTGCGTTCCTGGATGATTGCAGCCAATTTATGGATACCTCGATCCAAGCGCCTGAAACGCCCGTATCAGCCTCGATATAACCGGGATTGTTATGGTGAACTGATTCAGATTGATGGCTCACATCATGACTGGTTCGAAGGACGTGCTGCCAAATGCTGTCTGCTGGTGTTTATTGATGATGCCACAGGAAAATTACAGCATTTACGCTTCTGTGAGTCGGAATCAGCCTTTGACTATATGATTTCAACACGCTTGTATGTCGAACAGCATGGTAAGCCTTTAGCGTTTTACAGCGACAAACATTCAGTCTTTAGGGTAAATCAAAGCAGCAAGAAAGACACCAAGATTACCCAATTTGGGCGAGTACTCAGTACCCTGAATATCGATATCATCTTCGCCAATTCACCCCAGGCCAAAGGTCGTGTAGAACGTGCCAATAGAACCCTTCAGGACCGTCTGATTAAAGAAATGCGCCTGGAAGGCATCTGTTCAATTGAAGAGGCGAATAAGTGGCTGCCCTGCTTTATTGAGCAGTTCAATCTCAAGTTTGCCAAGATGGCCTTTAATCCGAAGGATCTACATCGGACTGTCACTGAAACAGCTGAGGAATTAGATGATATTTTTACCTGGCGTGAACCCCGCAGAGTCACGAACAGCCTGACGATTACTTATGATAAATGCGTGTATCTCCTGGAAAATACGGCAGAAAATCAGAGGCTGATCGGTAAATATCTTGAGTTTCTGGAATACCCGGATGGCACGGTAGCCATTGAACATCAAGGAAGAAAAATCAATTACAGCATCTTCGATAAGTTAAGTCAGCTCAACCAGCGAGAGATCGTTGAGAATAAACGTTTAGGTGCTGTTCTGAATCATATTCAGCAACAGCATGAAGAATTAGAACAACAAAACAAACGAAATCGTTCTCAAAAGATGCCAAGCAGACGTGCACAGAAAACAGCAATCAAAGAACGAAATATGAATCCTGTGCTTGACTTGGAAATGTCCATATAGGACATTTCTATTTGGTTATTAGGTAGGACATTTCTACTTGGGAATAACAGCGTTATAATTCTCTATAGAAATCAATGCTGTAGTTTCTAGTTGATAGCCCATCTTCCCCAAGGTGGGCTTTTTTTATGATTTTTCACGTTCCACGCTTATTATTTAATCAAAAGACCTCTTGCGAAAGTATAGTTTATCTAATTTTTGAATTGGCTAAAACCTCATAAAATATAGCTTTTGGCTGCTTAAAATTTGACTAACGCAAGAATTCTAAAGTTTCTCAACTTTGATTAGCTCAAATAAATACCATTTCTCTTTTTCTAGGTCTCTTTAAATCACGAATTATGTAACTATAGAGTATACCCTAAAATTACATTTTAAAAGTTCTTAAAAACATGTACCATTTAAATGTTTTTTAATCATAAGTAACATGTAACTTTGGTATTAAAGATTTATAATTTACGAAATTGTTCATTTTTATCCAATTGGGGCGTAAAAAGTGAAAGGCCAAAAAGTAGGCTATGTGCGAGTGAGTTCGGTCGAGCAAAATACGGGACGTCAACTTGAGGGAATTG
>NZ_VOYO01000046.1:0-8276 GCF_013420255.1 Acinetobacter sp. YH01021 | reverse complement strand
TTTGCAGACGAAGATAAAGAAAATATCCAAAAGGTCTTAAATGAATAAATTTTCATACTTATATGAAGCTTTAGGTTTAGTTTAATGAGTTAATTTCATCTTATAAGTCTTATAAAAATTAAATAAACAAAAGATTACTTTGTAAGGCAGAAAATATTCTAAATTGGAATATCAATCGAATTAAAAGGATACTATTGAAAAATGAAAAAAACTTATATTCTTGCTTTGTCTTTATCTTTAATAACATGCCAGTTATACGCTGCTGATAGTAATACTGCTTCTCCTGAACCTGTAATCACCTATAATGCTTCTGTTGCGAATTCAATTGATAATATTGCTGAAAAATTACGTGAATTTCAGGATAAAAATCCTAATGCTAGTGAAGCTGAATTAAATGAATATGCCGATTCTTTATTGAAAACAGAGTTAGTGCAAACTCCTGGGCGCTCATCCAGAGCTACAATTTCTTCTGTATATACCGATATGGACGGATATATAAATGGTTATCTAAATGCTCAAGAACAAGCACTTTATAATGCAAACCGAGCTAAGGGTTTACTATGTATTGCTAATGCCAAAACTGCTATAGATCTTACTAAAGCGAGATATGTAAATACTAGTTCAGTTATGCATAATGGAAATGGTGATGCATTTAGACATGCTGTTTGGAACTTTGGCATGACAATAGATGTGGGAGCCGATTTCGCAAAAAAATGGAGTGATGCACATGAGTTCGGTTCTACTGGACAGCCTGCAATAGAACGTTCTATGGATATTTATAATAACTCGATAGGTATCAGTTTAGGGAAAAACAATCCTACGACGCTTTTACAATCATCATTTGCGAGTTTAACTCAAGCTCAAGTAAGGGCAGGAAGATTGAAAATCATATCAAATGGCAACTTAGTATGGTCAAATTCAATCGGTGAAAAATAAAAAATTAGGATTTATAAGGTGAAATGTCTATGACTTTTAATAAAGGTATTTTATTAGGTGTGGTGAGTATATTTATAGTGGCTTGCTCACCTATGGAAAAAGATAATGGAACTATCACCGTGAATAACAAAACTGATAGTCCCGTTTATAATGTCAATTTTAAGTATAAAACATCAAAAAAAGTAGATGTTATTGGTGATTTAGCACCGAATGCTTCATATAAATATCAAATACAGTATTCAGATACTGAGGATTCAATAAGTATTAATTATACAGACAAAGATAAAAAACTTCATTCTGAGTCTGTAGTAGCATATTCTGCTAAATATGATAAAGAAAATATTGTATTTGACATCAAATAGATATATCAAATTAATTTAAAAAACCACTGCAAAGTGGTTTTTTTGTAGAATTAAAAAAGTTATGAATAATAGAATATTAAACACTATTACTCAGTATGATACTTTCATACAGGAGCTAAGAAAAATTAGGCTTTCTTCTTAGCTTTACTTTTTTGCTTTGGCTTAACAATAAATTGCTCTCCCAAAGCCTTACCTTGTTTAAAAGTAACGATTTCCTTAGCTTCAATTTTAAGTTTTTCTCCAGTTTTAGGATTGCGTCCCATTCTTTCTGGACGTTGTTTTACTGAAAAAGTACCAAAATCAACTAATCGGACATTTTTTTCTTCAACTAGGGCTTCTGTAATGACTTCAAGAACAGAATTAAGAACAACTCTTGCTTCGTCTTGATTAATATTTAATTTAGGTGCTAATTTGGCAATTAAATCGGCTTTATTCATAATTAATTTTCCTCAATATTTGATAAGTCAAAAAGCTGTCTATCTCTATTTTCAGTTAAATATTCATTAAGTTCTGTGAGTATTTTTTCTTTATTAGCCTCATTACTTTGCATCTTTTTAATTAAGTAAGAACCGAGCAAAATTTTACGTCTAGTATCATCTTTACGTTCTTGTTCTTTTTGCTTTGTTCTTTCTCTTGCTTCAATAGCCTGCTTTTGAGCTTTTAACTGTTCCAGCTTCTCTAATTGGGCTTCAATTTTCTTTTCAATATTTTCAGCAGATTTTGTCATAACGTCCAATTTCGCGATATAGAAAACCACTCAAGCATAAAACCCTATGAATTGAAATTCAAGCGGGTAATATGCTATCGTGTTTTTCATGAAATGCGCACTTACGACTTGGATTTCATCCAAGTCAAAGTTTGCGTAAGGGGAATCCCCTTAACCCCAAAAATCGCTACGCAATTTTTAAAAGCAAAAGCAAAACCATCACAAGGCTAAGGCATGGCAATTTATCACTGTACGACGAAGACTGTTAACCGAAGTTCGGGACGAACTGCGGTTGCATCTATGGCTTATCGTGCAGGAGAAAAATTGAAAGATGAACGGACAGGATTAACGCACGACTTTACGAGAAAAGAAGGTGTGGTTTATACCGAAATTATTTCTAATTTGGATATCGAATTAGACCGAAGCCAAGTCTGGAATATGGCAGAAAAATCAGAGAACCGAAAAGATGCCCGAACAGCACGTGAATGGGTGATTGCTTTGCCTGATGAATTAGATGAGGAACAACGAAAAGAACTGGCCAAAGAGTTTGCGCAATCTTTAGTAGACCGTTATGGAGTAATCGCGGATTTAGCCATTCATGCACCTAGTCAGAATGGCAGTGATAAAAATCATCATGCACATATCTTACTGACAACGCGCAAGGCCGAATTAGATCCAGAGCAGAATTTAGTTCTTAAAGATAAAGCCGATATTGAGTTAAGTAATACCAAAAGAAAAACACTGGGTATGGGAACAAGCCAGGAAGAAATTAAACAGATCCGTTCCACCTGGGCAAACCTAGCGAATCATGCCCTCGAACATGCAGGGTATCGGGAAAGAATCGACCACCGCAGCTATGTCGATCAAGGTAATCAGCTACAAGCCACTATCCATGAGGGTAGCAAGGTCACGCAGATGCGCAGGAAAGGTATAGATACTGAGATCAGTCGTTTCAACGACACGGTAAAACAGCAGAACAGCCAACAGCTCCAAAACAAACAACAGCATAAAGAAAAAACCTTAGAACAAGGGTTCAACCGTGTTGAGCAAGGCTTTGAGCAATGGAAGAAAGCACAGGAAGTTAAACGCCTAGAACTGGAACGTAAACAGCAATTGAAGCTACAGCAAGAACAAGCCATGAAGCAGAAACACCGCAAGAGCATGAAGAGAAGTGGACCATCGCTATGAGCAGCCAAAATGATTTAGATGATCAGTTGTATATTCTATTAGCCTCCATGAAGGAATATAGAGAAGCTATAGCAGATGATAACAAGCGATTAGAGACGTTTTACAACAAAGTAGCTAGTGGGGTACTAGAACAAAGCAAAAAGACCCTAAATAACGCAAATCAGGAAGCTACACGTGCCCTTCAAGGTCGCATCCATGAACTAGACAAGGCTACCGACAAATTGAACTACAGATTTATTGCCTTGTTATGTGCAATTTTCCTCAGTCTGGTGCTGGTTTTCCTGTCTTTTATATTTTTATTTATTCCAAGTTTTGATGAGATCAAGGAACGTCGTGCAGAGGCAGCGTGGCTAGAACAAAGATATAATTTAGATATTAGAAATTGTAATGATAAATCTTGTGTCCGAGTTATGAAAAATGACTGTCATGGAACGAATAAGGATTACTGTGTTATTGACCCTAAATAAATACTGGCAAGTACTTTGCTCGGTTCTTTTCTTAATCTTATTGCTACCGAATATCGCAAAGTGGCTCGACTTTGAGATATGGCAATAGCCATGTCTCAAAGTATCGAGCTTTACTTTTCATTCTTTATGTCCTATCTATTTGCTATAGGGAAGCATACTTTATAGCACTGATAGTGGAATTAATAATGAGAAGGCATTTGATTTTCCTAGCTTTTATAATAATGATTTTTATTTTAGCTCTCGTTGTTAAACTCGATAATGATCGGAAAAAATTTGAAGTATTCAATGAAGTAGAGACAACAAGCAAGTTTATACAAAAAAAGCCATAGTTTTTTTATGGTTTTTTAAATACTTTATAAAATATAAATCCTTATTTGAGTTTCCATAACCCAGTATTCCATGACTGGGCTTTTTTTTATATTTTCAAATAGTGTTTTAGTAAAAATCAATCAAATTTCGTATAACAGCCATTATGTTAAGTGGGTATGTTTTTCCGCTGAATAGTGAATTAAGAATGCTCTATAAAATCATTTGTTATTTGCCTTTTAAAGAAGGATTTATCTATGGGAAAGTGGCAATTAATACTTTCTTTACTTCATCTGACGTATTTGGATCTACTTTAAGCTCATTAACGGCTTCAATAATCCGTTTACGAACAGCTTCATTCTCTGGCAGTGAACCCTTAATCTCATGTTCTTTCTGAGTGAGTAGCGAAGCATTATTAAGAGCACCCAGAGCCAAAATTTGAACCTTTGGGTTCGTATCCTTTAAATAAGGAATAATATCGTCTGCTGCTTCAATTGGGTCTAAATTCGTTAGGGATACAAGAATTACACTTAATGCATCAGGGTTCGATTCATTTTGTTTCAACAAATCAACTAGCTTATGGATTTTATCTTCTCGTGAATATGTAGGGCTATCATTAATAGCAATCGTACTTTTTACCCATTTAGGAGGCATTCCATGAGGGAGATTGGGCGCATTGTTAGTGATACCGTCATTAGCATTAAGAGTATTACGGTTGGAACTGATCTTTTCTTGAGTTTCCATCAGCTCTTTACTATGTACATCATCACTTTTTTTGGCAAAAATAAAAAATCCAATAAAAGCTACTACGATTGCCGTAATAACTAAATAAATCAACTTACTATTATTTTTCATATTACCTACGTTTTTAAATAAGAATGTTGTTACATCAATAGAAAAAGCATCAAAGAAACTTTAAATTATATTATTCACCAATTAAATAGGCTCATTCAACGCTTTTTCCAAGAGTTGATATAGTGTAATAATTATTGAGTAAATAAGAGAATTAAGTTAATGAAATACTCAAAAGAAAAAATAGTAAAAGCCCTATTACTTGCTCCTTTACCACTACTTTTTTTCACAGCATTGCTATTTATCATAATGAATCGTGAATATAGTCTATATTCAATTTTTGTGGTTTTTGCAGGGCATGGTCTTGTTTACTTAGCTTATAGTATTTTGACAGTACCTTTTAGCTTTATGGTCTCAATTCTTTTAAATCGTTATAGTATTCTTAATTTGCTAACTATCTGTATTAGCTCTTTAATTATTGCTATGCCATTTTTTGTTCTTTTTGGATGGAGCCATACAGGCGAAGTTTCGAAAGAATGGTGGAAGATGTATACCGACACTTGGACTATCTTTATGGCTCTAATTCCAGGCTTGTCTTATTGGTTATTTTTAACTGATTTTAAAGTTAAAGAATTATTAAAGAAAAAAATAATATATTTCAATATATTAGCTTTTGTTTTGACTTATTTGTCTTTGTTTCATCAGAAATATACATTGATAGACCGGATAGTTGTAGACAAGCTTGGAAAAGTTGAAGTTATAGGAGGAGGATTTCCATTACAGTTTTTAGTAGATGGTGAAATATCTCCAGGCGGTAGTATAGCGCTAGATCCTTTAAATATTATTATAGGAATAGATCAATTCATTTTTTTATATTTTATTCTTGATTATTTATTTTGGCTTATGTGTCTTTTAGTCGGTTATGCGTTTTTTCGAAAGATAAAAGTGAAATTATAATGTCTAAAATATTTATAAAATTAGGAATTTTACTTGTAGGTCTATGTCTACTTCTAATCATTAATTCATACAAACAGAAATTAAATCATGATAAAGAGATGGCAACACAGACAACAATACTTTTCTTTAATTCACTTGCTAAACATGATCTAGAATCAGCAATCAAATATGTTTGGCCAGATGCGCGATTACATAAAGATTTAAAAAGTTCTGAAAGGTTTCTCTCTTTCAAAGACTCAAAAATTTTAGAAGTAGTAAGGATTAATTATGATTCAGCGGAAAGTAGACCTGAGTATTATCAAGAATTTTATAAAATTATTTCAGTGATGGTAAAAGTTAAAGTCGTCCATATAGATGATGCTGGTAGTCCAGTAGGTGACTATATTTTATTTATTACTCTTGTGAAACAATCTCCTCAATCTGATTGGCTAATTACAGAATTTGGTAGTGGGCCTTAAGATAGTAATTATAGAGAAAAGCTAAAATTAACATAATACAGCTTATACGAAATGACTATATTTTATTCTTTAATTTCAGTGATATAGTCTAGACTTAATACCCCATTCTAGCCCGTATGGGGTTTTTTTATAATTATTCACGTTCCACGCTTACTATTTGAGCATTGTTCCACGGTTTTGATTAGATATTTTAATCAGTGCAGTAAGAACCGAGCGAGTGTCTACGAGCGATTGAGCATTATAAAAATTTCGCGCCTGCCTTTTCCCTGATTACAAGCTCCCTTTTGACTTTAAACGGTAGTTACAGAGCATCCCGAATGGGTGCGAACTTTGGAGTTTTTGCTTTTAAAAAGCCACGAGCGAAGCGAGTGCCATAGTTTTGCTTTTGATTTTAGAAGTTAGTACGGAAATTAATTAAAAACTGCCCCTCGAAGCGAGGAACGAGCTTCAATAGAGTACGAGCTTTAGCGAGTACCTAGGGCAGTTATTTAAAGAAATTTAAAAAAAATCCTTTTTTAGGTTTTTAAAGGTTTTTAAAGGTTTTTAGACCCATTTCAAAGCCATGTCACATAAGGCTTAGCGAGCATTAAAGGGGAGGGATTGTCGGTGAAAGGGGAGGGATTGTCGGTGAAAGGGGAGGGATTGTCGGTGAAAGGGGGAGGGATTGTCGGTGAAAGGGGAGAATTAAGAATTTCTCCTATTAATACTAAAAAAAGAATGCTATAAATCTATCCCATGATCAAAAAGGGAGAGATTGTCGGGTGAGTAATGATCTAATCGTGATGGATAACTCAATAGTTAAAGCATCCTATAATTTAAGTGTAAGTGAACAGCGTTTACTATTATCTGCATTAGTACAAATACCTAAAAATGAACCAATAGACCCTAAAAGAGCTTATTACATTACGAGAGAAGATTTTGTTCGGTTGGGAGCTAACGCAGATCAGGCGACAAGAGATATTAGAAATGCCACCAAAGATTTAATGAAAAAAACATTACTAATAGACACTAATGCAGGTATTTTAGAATTTCATTGGTTATCAGAAGTCTTACGTTTTGATAAAAATGCAGATGCAAAATTAAAGTTAAAATACCCAAATCCAGAAGATTATAAAAATTACCTCAACGGGTTAAGAAAATATAATTTATTAGAATCACTTCCTTTTGGACGGAACAGTGATGATATTGTGGCTAGAGTTGTTTTTGATAGCCGTATTTTACCTCTACTTAGTGAATTAAAATCAAATTTTACTCAGTTTTTAATTGATGATGTTGCAGGTTTTGGCAGTGTTTACAGCTTCCGTTTTTATCAAATGATGATGCAATTTAGATCTACAGGTTATTGTAAAATTAGCTTAGATGATCTTCGCTATACCCTAGCTTTATTTGAAAAATATGAAGCTACCAAAGACTTAAGAAAGTGGGTTATAGATACAGCAGTTAATGAAATCAATGAAAAGACTCCCTATAAAGTCAATTATGAGTTAATTAAATCAGGACGCAAATTTACACATTTAGAATTAAAATTTAAGCTTAAAAATGAAAATAAAAAACAAAACAATGCCAAACGAAATCCCAATAGCCCCGATTTTTTTATAAAATTGAGCGATCCACAACGCCATTTATTTGCAAATAAAATGTCTGAAATGCCCGAAATGAGTAAATACTCACAAGGTACGGAGAGCTTTCAGCAATTTGCTATTCGTATAGCTGACATGCTTTTAGAGCCTGAAAAATTCAGAGAACTGTACCCATGTTTAGAGAAAGCAGGGTTTCAAGCATGATGAAATTAACCAACCTATTAGAAGAATTTCACGGCACACAAGCCGAATACATCGACATCATAAATTATGAAATTGCGAGGGGAAATATATGCGGTTATATTTTCCTATTATCCCGAATATCGCCAGATGCCGAACCCACTGAAAATATGCAGATGGAAAGCAAAATAGAGGACTTAATTTACTATAGGGATAATTTGCAGACGAAGATAAAGAAAATATCCAAAAGGTCTTAAATGAATAAATTTTCATACTTATATGAAGCTTTAGGTTTAGTTTAATGAGTTAATTTCATCTTATAAGTCTTATAAAAATTAAATAAA
>NZ_VOYO01000045.1:0-8295 GCF_013420255.1 Acinetobacter sp. YH01021 | reverse complement strand
GTAGCTTTAAATCATGAATTCTTAAAATCTCTCCTTGCTTCGTACTCTGTAAGTGGAATTCAAACTTCTGAGCTTTGATTTTTTCTACAATGGTCTGCCTATTAATCAGACTATTTTTCAAATCATCAGTTTGTCGAGTTTGTTGGGCACGTAGCTTACCTAAGCTTTGTCCAGCATTTTCCTTTTTGAAATCTAGAAAAATCTTTGCTTGAGAATTAGAATCACGAAGTTCATTGCCTTTAGATTGACGTTTATTCGCTTTCATTAAGCTATCATGTTGCCGTTGTTTTAACTGCTTTAATTCTTTTTTCTCATTATTAATAGACTGAGTTAATGCATCCATGTGTAGCTGATGCTGTTGAATGTAATGCTCATAATTACCTTTGTAGTGTTGTAAGCCTAATTCAGTTAAAGCATAAATATGTTGGACTTGATTGAGTAATTGGCGATCATGACTAATCAGGCATACACCACTAGGGTGTGCCAAAATACTCTCAATTAACCATTGTCTAGATGTTGAGTCTAAATGGTTGCTTGGTTCATCTAAAAGTAGATAGTGATCCTTTTTTAAAAACAAACGACATAAAGCCAGCTTTGTTTTTTGTCCTTCACTCAGTTTTTCTGTTGGAAAGTTCAAATCCGTAGGTAAGTCAGCATTTTCAAGTATATTTTGCCATTTTTGTGGTAAATCCCAGGTATTTTCAACTAACTCATAATCATCAAAACTAGCTGTATTGTTCTCTATACGCCGAAAAGCATGATGTAAATGATCTACCTCTAATGCTTGTGCAATATTTTCAGCATTAAGGCGTTCTAATTGTGCCAAATAATCATGTTGGATATTCCATGAAACTTGACCACTATAATGAATATCTAAAGCTTGGCTTTGATCTAATATTCTGAACAATAGGGATTTACCTAAACCATTACGTCCAATTAATGCAGAAACCTGTCCTGATAAAAGCGTAATGTTTAGCTGATCAAACATTTTCTGTGTAGAAAATTCTAAATTTAAGTTTGAAGCAATACATGCATGTTGCATAAAAAATTCCTCATGTAGAGGATATGCAAAATAGTGAAGATTAACTTATAAAAAACAATATATTATTTAGGATATAAAGTAGAGACCAAGAATATATAGCCACAAGTAGAATCTATTTTGCACATCAAAAGTTTAAAAATAATGATGAGAAAATGACTTACTTCATTGGCGTTACTCTTGGGAGGATGATTTGAATAAGGTTATTTTATAATGATAAGACAATCTGTCAAGCTTGTACTAAAGCTTCTAAAAGTTATTTAACATAATGGCGATTATACGAAATTTAGCGATTAGAAACCATTTATTACATCAAAAGTAATGAAAATGTAAAGATAATGCCTTATATTGTCTTTACATTATTGGTTTTTAGAGGAATTAACCATGTCCGCAGTCAATTTTAATATGCGTTTAGAAGAAGACTTGAGGGATAATGCAAATCATATTTTTGAAGAATATGGTTTAACAATGCCACAAGCATTTAAACTTTTTTTAAATCAGGTGGTGAAAACAAGAACTGTTCCATTAGCTTTTGACTATGCGAAAGAACCAACTCTGACCCCAACAGCAGTAGCAAAGTTGCTTCAATCTCTTAAAGAGATTGAAAATGGGGAGTACACCGAGTACGAAACAGTAGAAGAAGCAATCAAAGCCATGTCGGATGAAGCTCATGGCTAAACGAAAGATCATCGTAACCAACTCATTTAAACGAAATATTAAAAGACGTTACTTAGATTTAGTTACGGCTGAATGGGCTGAGGTACTGGACTGTTTAGTTGCTAATAGTCCATTGCCTGAAAAATACCTAGATCACCCATTAAAAGGTGGTGCTGAGTTTAAGAATTGTCGAGATTGTCACGTTAAACCTGATTTAGTCTTGATTTACAGGCTCGTAGGGGATGACATTTTAGAGTTACACCAGTTAGATAGCCATTCAGAGATTTTTGGCTAATTTTAGCTCGATGCTTTGAAATATGGCTTTAGCCATGTTTCAAAGCATCGAGCTACTTTACGCTAGTTGCACGATAAGAAAGTTTGAAAAGAAGCTAAGCATTGCATGGCCTTCAAAGAGTTCAATATGAGAATAAAAAATTTAGCTCAAATTTTTATAATTATTACATTGCTTACTGGTTGTATAGCGAAGTCCCAACCCGTATCTAACTCCATAGAGTCAGTAAAACCTATCATTTTTATTAAACATGCTAATTCTGGTTCAAGAGTAACCATTACTGGTGGGAAATTGCATGTAGATCCTTATGGTTGTATTCGGCTTGGTAGTGATACCGGTTCATTTATTATTTGGGCTAATAATCATGAGTTAGAATATACAAAGGACGGTAGGATTAGCATCACCAATAAATTTAATAATCATAAAGTTTTTATAGGTAATGAAATTATCCTTAGTGGAGGGCCGTCATCAGTAATACCAAAATCTGTTACTCGCTTTATTCCTGAAGTTTGTTCTACCTACGGCTATTGGATTGCTTCTCCCCTTTAAAAGTTATGTAAATGAGCCAGTCCCCATTTCCATCATAATTTCAACATAAAAACTCATATACAAATTTAGGTATTATTAGCTGATAAACCCTTTTTTTGATCTTTTTATATAAATCTTTCACGATATAGTAGAATACTATTAGATGACTAAATAAGATAAGCAAGCCTACCTGTATATACAAAATTCTTCGAATTTTGATATACAGGGACTTGTTAGGGGAAACCCCTAAGACCCCAAGCCCATCAAGATGGGCAAGTCAACAAAGTTGACTTAAAAGCAAAACCAAAAGCCTGTTAGTGGGATGTGTATATGCGAAATAAAACTAAAATTTTCAGACTCACAGAGTTACAGCTAGAACAACTTGAGCAGCACCTCGAAAAAGAGAACACGAATTTTACAGACTTCATTCTCTCTTTAATTCAAAGGGAAATCATGCAAGATGCTGTAACCGTAAGACGACCAGAAGAATATGAAAGGAAGCCTAGACTCAAAGTTAAAACAGTGATTGAAGTGGTTAAACGCTATCAAAAAACAGATCCTGCTTTACTGCTTGAGCTATCCAAAATCGGGAACAACTTAAACCAAATTGCACGAGCATTGAACATCATCAAAAATGCTGATCCGCAAGAGCAACGCAAGTTAGATATTTTCAGCATTTTTTCAGTTTTAAAAGGCATTCAAACCGAGTTAGAACAAGTATTTCCTGCACTTCCGAAAATCAGCAGACAAAGCCCTGAAAGGCTTAAAAAGCAATTGTCTTCGATACAGCTTGCTGAGGAGGATGAAAGTGCATATTAAATTTTTAAATCACGGTAAAGGATCGGCCGCACACGCTTCAGCGTATGTTTTAGATAAGTTCGATCATCTTGGCAATGTTCGGGCAGGTGTTGATGTTTTGCGTGGTGATGCGACTACATTTAACGCCATCTGTGACTCAAGTCCACATTTGTGGAAGTACACCAGTGGCGTGATCGCATGGTCAAAAGAAGACAGTCCGACAGATGAACAAATAAAAGAAGTCTTAGACGAGTTTGAAAAGCATGCTTTTTCGGGACTAGATCCCTCACAGTACCACCTTTTTGCCGTGCTTCACACAGACGATGACGGCTCGAAGCATATCCACGTTCTAGCACCACGCCTAGATATTCAAAGCGGTAAATCACTCAATATTGCCCCACCCGGCCATGAAAAGCATTTTGATTCTTTACGTGATTACTTCAACACAAAGTACCAGTGGTCACGCCCCGATGATCTGCTTTTGATGAAAACGACACAAGAGCCAAACTATGTCGCAAAACTCAACGCTCAAGCTAAAAATATTTTTACAGGTCAAGATCTTGAGGCGCTTACAAAAAAGCAGTTTGGCAAGCTCGTTGATAACTACGTACAAACATTTTTAAGGACTCTGACAGTAAAAAACAGAGCAGATATTGTCCAGTGTATTGAGCAACTGGAAGGAATCGCATCGGTCAAACAAAGTAAAGAATACTTAACTGCCACTTTGAAAAGTGGCAAAAGACATCGACTTAGAGGCGACTTTTATCATGAACAATTCGAAATTAACGCTTATTCAGAGCATCTCAGAGCAGCAGCAGAAAGCCGACCAACTACAGCAGAGCTTGCAACAGCTCTCCGAAACGCTGAAAACGTTCGAGATGACTATCGAGCAAAGCGAGAGACCTATCACCAACAGCACTATACTTTTAAACGAAGTACAGCAGACAACATCGGCCATAAAATCGCATCTCAGAGCGATTTTGACCGAAATAGGGAATCTATCACCCAAAGCCATAAAATCGCTAACAGCGAGCTATACGGAGCAAATAGACGCACTGCAAACGCAGTTAGCGAATATAGACCTATCGGAAATATCAAAAGTGAAATCGAGCATAGATTCGTTTTCAACCTCAATTCACGCTCTACAGGCTCAAGTCAACAAGCAGTTGCAGAGCCTCAGAATCGACGAAAAGCTCCTGCAGAACAGCATTCAACACCAAGTACAGCAAGCGATAGAGGGGCAGAGAGAGACAATAGAGAGTCAGTTGCAGAGCCTTTTGACGGAAAAATTGGGCAACCAGAGAGCAACACACATCCTATGGGGGATGATAGCTTTTGGACTGCTGATTCTTTTAATAATTTTATATCTAGGCTATCAAGCCAATACAAATTTAAAAACAATCAAAGCACAAGAGCAAATGATTCAACAGAATTCACAAGTGATTACAAACCAGATCAACTACTTGAAACAAATACGGAACTAGATCATGCAGACCGAAATCGACCAATTTTTGACAGAGCAAAACAGCTTATTGATGCAACAAAACAACTTGTTAGCCGAGCAAAACAAGGTTTTGAGTCAACAAATCGATTCATTAAAGACCATTTTGAGCGACTACAGCGAAGTCGAGCTGAGTCTAAAGAGCAAAATCAGCAATCTGAATACAGAGAAAGAAGCACAGCAAGCCTTAATTTTGACACTGAAAGCAGAGCTTTCAAAGCTAGAGCAGGGCAACTTTTCGGAGCAGTTACAGCAAGCATTTCAAGAAAACTTGAAGACCCAATTACAAACGCAATTAGCGAGAGCATTAAATCAACTGGATTTAAACAGCATTGTCAGCGACTTGGTGAAGATAGAATTAAGACCCATTCAAATGACAATTGGCACACAGCAGGCGGACATCGAGAAAGCACTCTCGAAAATCTTGCAATTGAAAGTACCCAACAACTTTTACGAAGATTTGGAGACGCAAAGCAAGCAGATCAATACGCTTGGGGAAACTGTAGAAAGATTAATAGCGTTAATCAACAACTTGAACGACTAGAAACCACAGTAGCGGAAATTCGACTCAAGCCAAAACCGGCTACGAATTTCAGTTACTTGCGAAGTGACGGTTATTACCCCGATTACGTTGGTTATCACAAAGAACTATGCGACAAGCAACAGGAGGCCTATAACAATAAAAACCCACTACAATTGATTGATTACATAAAGAAAAAATCTAAAAATTTAGAAACGTACATTAGCCGTGCACGTTCAAATATCCACGAATGGGAATACGATAAATTTGAGAAAATGATCAAAAATGACAATCAAATGCTGAAATATCTGAAATGTGAGAAGATTTTAGAGCCTCAAAACGACCATTTGAAACAGCAAAGAGAATCATATCAAGCGTGTTTAAAGAGTTTTGAGACTATTAAAAGTGATATTTACGAAATTAAAAATCCATTGCCTAGACAGAATACTTCTCAACAAACTTATGAACCTGAGCATAAACCAAAACCTAAAAATGATTTTGAATTAGATTTTTAATCTAATTCAGCAAAACAGTAATCAGAGGGGGAATGAGCGATTTATCTTTATGTCACTCACACTCCGTTCGCTTTGTTTTTTTCTTTTTGAACCTCACAGGTTTAAACCAAGCGAGTGTCTACGAGCGATTGAGCATCATAAAAATTTCAGCAACGCCTTTTCCCTGATTACAAACTCCCTTTTAATCTAAAACGGTAAGTACAGAGCATCCCGAATGGGTGCGAACTTTGGGGCTTTTGATCTTAAAAAAGCATGAGCATAGCGAATGCATTATCAATCTTTTTGCTCTTGGTTTTGCTTTTGAAACGACACGAGCGAAGCGAGTGCCATAGCCTTTGATTTTTCCTTTAATTCTCTTTTATTCTTTTAAAAAGCTTTTAAATACTTTTAGACACCCTTCCAGACCACATATAGCAAGGCTTTCAGACTTTAAAAAACTACAAATGGCATGAACTAAACTACAAATGGCATGATTTTGGCACATTAGAAACTACAAATGGCATGATTAGAAACTACAAATGGCATGAACTAAACTACACTATATTTAATGTAGTTTTATGTTAAAAACTACAAAAATCGTGTGCAAAAATAAATCAATATGATATAAAAAACTACTTCTTGCGGAATGTAGTTTCATGGATTATAAAAAAACATACCCTGTATCTTGGGTTGTTATGCAGAATACGATTCAAGAGTGCTTTAAAAGCATGAGTATTGATGAAAAACGCTTATTAATTCTTGCTAGTCCTATAGCTCGGATAATTGATGCAACTGAAAAAGATGCAATCACCATAACATCAGAGAGCTTTGCAAAAGAATGCGGTATAAAAACCAACTCAGCGTATTCGCAAATGGAAGAAGCGAGTAAAAACCTGTTAAGACGTTATTTTTCCTATGGTGATAATAAGAAAAAAACCTACTGTAACTGGGTCATTAGAGCAATATATGAGAATGGTTCAATATCCATATGCTTCCCAGAGGAAGTTCTTTTGATGCTCAAAGAGTTCGACAAATTAAATCCATACACTAAGTACAAGAAAGACATCGTACTCAGTCTGAAAAAAGACTACTCGTTCGACCTATATCATTTAGCAAAAAAATATCAAGCTATGGGACAATTTGAAATGTCCTTAGAGCATATAAAAACTGAGTTAGGTTTGCCAAAGTCCTACGACAAGCTATGTAATTTAAAAGACCGTGTAATTAAGCCTTCATTAGATGAAATTACAGCTAATACAGACATTGAACTCACTTATGAAAACGTTAAACAAGGACGGTCTGTGGTTGGTTTCAAGTTTATTGTGAAAGAGAAGCCTAAGCCAAAACTCATAGCACCCGAGAGAGAGACAAAGACAGTAGAGCTATTTTGTAATATGTCAGATCCCCAAATTAATAAATACAGCACTATTCTATCTAAACTTTCTGAACTTTCTGATCTAAGTAATTTTCCTGACTATCCTACTTTTGCGATTTGGATTAGTGGGATTTTACGAGATCCAAAAAGTGTAAGGGAAGAAACGGCTAAACGAATTTTGAAGGCTCTACATCAAAAAACGGATTTCAAACCATAAAATCAGATTATCCATATGAGCTAACAAATCCCGTGAAACATTGCTTAAATACTAAGCGTGGAACGTGAACAATCATTAAAAAAGCCCAATCGGAGAGGGTTGGGCTTTTTGCTATACGATAAAACTATGATTTATATGAAATAAAAAGAAGCATTTCGTATAAGGTGTATTATGTTAATTTTAGTAGAACTAATAAATCTATATATTTGAAAATGTCATTTTACTCAATTAAATACTCTTCAGATATTTCACACTGTTCAACAAAAAAATGATCATGTGAAACTAAAATTACAGCGCCCTGATATTGGCTAATAGCCTGCGATAGAAGCTCTCTAGACTCAATATCTAAATGATTTTCTGGTTCATCAAGCAATAATAAATCAATACCATCAGGATAGTGACTCATTGCTAATAATGCGACTTTCAATTTTTCACCACCACTCAGTTCTGATAGTTTTAATAAAGCTTTTTCACGACGAATACGTAACTGACCTAACAAATTTCTCCACTCAACTTCAGTAAGATTGGAGTTATAAAGTGCAAGGTTTTCGATTACGGATAAATCATTATTTAATAAACTAAAGTTTTGATCTAAATACAAACATGTTCCACTAAAGAAAATATCATCACGTTGATGGGTAGAAATCAATTTCAATAAGGTTGATTTACCAATTCCATTAGCACCTTTAAGATGGATTTTTTCGCCAGCTTTCAATGCAAAATTAATTTTATTTGTTGCTGTATGGGGTAGCTTTAAATCATGAATTCTTAAAATCTCTCCTTGCTTCGTACTCTGTAAGTGGAATTCAAACTTCTGAGCTTTGATTTTTTCTACAATGGTCTGCCTATTAATCAGACTATTTTTCAAATCATC
>NZ_VOYO01000044.1:0-8759 GCF_013420255.1 Acinetobacter sp. YH01021 | reverse complement strand
AATACCAACGAACAGCCCAAAGAATGATTTCACCTTGAAAGTGCCGACCGTGGAAGGGATTCATCTGCTGTATCTCGAAATAAATAAGATATTTAGCTTATCATGTCAGCCTATTTGCAACAGTGCCGTTCTATGCACTGGATTTTTCTATCTGGGGCTTACAGTTCAAATTTCGAATAAGAGATTTTATGTTAAATAGGTTCGATTAAGCAGATCGTCTTCTAATTTTGAACATTGCTCATCATCAATGACTCCGGTAATACTTTGTAGCCACAACCCATCTGCTGCTAAACGAAGTAACTCTAAATCAGGATGACTATCCGTTTCTGCATGTTGAGATAATCTATTTTTTAGCCATTCCATCCAAATTTTATTAAAGGTAGGCTCTGTGATCATAGTCATTGATAACGCTGACCAAGCAGAAACCACCCCATCTATTTGATGGATAAAAGAACTATGAATATAAGCTCGTGTGAATTTACCATATTCTGTTGGATCGCGTTTAATCAAGTATTCAACTGTTTGATCTAAATCAAGAATTATTTGATTGAACATTTCTTCTATCAAATTTTTTTTATTCGGGAAATGGTGAAATACCCCCCCTTTTGTTATACCTACTGCTGTAGCAATATTTTGAATAGAAACACCAGAAATACCCTTTTGAGAAACAAGAATAGTTGCCTGTTCAAGGATGCGCTTTCGAATAACCTCTGGTTGCTTCTTTTGTTGCCGAATTTCTTTCACTTAATGACCTGCTGATTGCGAAAATAAATTAATAATTATTACGCCAGATACGATAAAACCAATTCCAATTAAAGCAGGATTATCTAGTGTCTGTTTAAAAACAAAGTAGCCAACTACAGCAGTTAGAACAATCCCAACACCAGCCCATATAGCGTATGCGATACCTAAAGGGATTGTTTTAATAACTTGTGATAATAAATAAAATGCCGTGCTAAAAAAAATAAAGACCATCACGCTTGGAAAAAGTTTTGTAAACCCTTCCGATTTAACTAAAAAACTACTTCCAATCACTTCGGAAACTATTGCAAATCCAAGTAATACATAAGCGAGTAACACACTGTTCATAAGTAATCATACCTAAAATACCAATCGGAAGGTATGTTAAATTTTCAAAAAAAAATTATCAATAATTATTTTAGATTTTCTAAAATTAACATAATACACCTTATACGAAATGCGTTATAATTCCACTTAGAAATCAATGCTGTAGTTTCTAGTTGATAGCCCACCTTCCCCAAGGTGGGCTTTTTTTGTGATTTTTCACGTTCCACGCTTACTTCTTGAGCAATGCTCCACGGTTTTAATAAGCCCAGGTGAACAATCAGATCAGCCATATGGCTTAAAGAAGCGGCTCCAGAAGCCTCTTTTTTCCGGTTCTGGGTCTACGTGTTCAGGAACAGGGATTCGCTTGTTTTCTTTTTCAACCGGAATAGTCAATCCATCATCTTTAGGTTTGGTTTCTAGTTTTGGATCTATCGCTATATCTGTTTCAGGTTGATGATTATTAGCTGTAGTGGCTTGGGATGGTTTCATTTCAATGAGGGTCAGGAGTGTGTCGATGCGAGAATTAGCTTTTGCTTCTCTATCTTCTGCCTTTTCTAGTTGTTTCTTTAGAAACTCAATCTGATTTTTGAGTTCTTCCACTGTTTTATCATTGTATTCAGGTGTATCTAGGTTTTGTATCGGAGACATGTCAATACGTTTTGGGTGTTTTCCACCAAAAGGCTCACCATAGACACGAAGTAATTCTGAGAAGTCGATAGAACCATCATGATCACGACTTAATACTCCGTTTTTTATATCTTTGTAGAGTGTGGCCCGAGATTTTTTATACAGTGTTGCAGCATCACTAACACTGTATTTTGTACTTGTTTTCATACTGTATTACTGTGTATTTAGGAGACGTATTAAAGAATACAACAAGTGTATTCTTTAATACACTCAAGGTTTAAAGCCTAATTGCTTAAGTAACCTAAAACACCATTTCTAAAATCCTCACTGGTAAAGGTTCTATCAACAAAACGCATATCTTCTTCTGTATTTATTAAATCTCTCAAAAAGCCGAGTTGATAATCCCATTCATGATCTAATTGTATAGAGCCACTAATTTCTGAACCGTCAGAAGTCTCAATTTGGATATGAGCTGAATAACCTTTAGTATTTTTTTTAGCACTTAATAAAGCAATTGCATCAATAAGCATTTCAAATTCCTTATATGACTATAGTTTAATTATTTAGTCTCAGATTTTAATTCTGGATCCTTCACTCACTGAGAGTTTAGTTGTTAACAGCATTGTTTTTAGTAGCTGACATAAATCCCACTTTTTCTAAGTATGGATACAGTTCTTTAGCACGATGTGGATCTTGCAGCATGTCAGCTATACGAATTGCAAATTGCGGAAAGCTTTCGGTGCCTTGGGAGTACTTACTCATCTCAGGTAATTGAGAGAGTTTATTAGCAAATAAATGTCGCTGAGCCTTAGTCATTTTTGAAACAAGATCTACGGTATTTGGATCTCGTGTCGAGTTTAAATTCTGCTCTGTTTGCTTGTTTTTAAATAAAAATGAAAAGCCGTAAATTGAACGTCCTTTTTTATGTTGTTCGTATTCAACAGTGATGTCAGTGTGTTCATTAAGCTGTTTAACTGAAATATCTAGTACTCGTTTTTTTAAATCAGAAATTATCGCGTAGTCTGTTTTATCAACTCCTAATTTTTCTCTAAAATCGGCTAATTCAAAAATTGGCGTTTTACCTGTACTTCGCCACGCTATTAAAAGCTCATATAAACGGATTGCATAAGCACTACTCAGATTACTAATTTGTTCTAGCTCATATTTAGTAAAATGTTCTTCTAATCTTGTAATTAATGGAACAATGGCTGGGGAAAAAATAAGTTTAACCACGGCTTCATTCTCTATATATCTGATTTCACTAACCCATCTAGATTTAATATGTTCTATGTTTTTAGAGTTTTTTTCTTGATAGCTAAACTGACGTAAGAACAGTGCATTACAAGCATTTTTCAATGTTGTATAAGCCGTATTTCTATGAACATTAAATTGATGTGCATAACTTTCAGCATGAACAACGAGTGGGTCGTTTGTATTGATACCTTTTCCACTTTCTCTAGCTTCAACAATAGCTAATAAGATTAGTCTTTGCTCTGCTAGATCTAGGTTGTAACTAGCATTGATTAAAGCATTATCTTTGACGACAGTATTTTTCATATCTTTATTTTGACGTGATCATTTGATGTCAATATATTGACACTATATTTTGATGTCAATGATTTTTTAGGTTATGCAAGATAAACGTCCATGTATAGCAAGATAAACGTCCATGTATATTAAAAATAATAGGTTATAAAATGTCTATTTAATATATTATCTAATCTATTATTTATAATAAAAACAATAATATATATAGATATTTTAAGATAATATCTTTGATATTATGTATTTAATATTTATTAAATATCTAATATATAATCGGAATTAATAAAAATTCATTAAATACAAACACTTATTGCAATTAGGTGGTTTATAATTCAACCTTAAAATTGACATTATAATATTTGTCAATATATGCAAGATAAACGTCCATGTATAGCAAGATAAACGTCCATGTATAGCAAGATAAACGTCCATGTATAGCAAGATAAACGTCCATGTATAAGCTCTGTAACCCTTTATTTTATAGGGCTACAGAGCATCTAAAAACATTAAAAGTATTTAAAAATAATTAAAAACGTGAATCATGAAAAATTGCCCTTGGTTTTCGCTTCGCTCAAACTCTATTGAATCTCGCTTTCGCTCGATTCGAGGGGCAATTTTTTGGTTAATATTTTCGTGAGTTTTAGAAAAAGCAAAAGCAACTCGGAATTCGCTTCGCTCATAGTACTTTTTTGCTCGCTTCGCTCGGTCTAGGCTCAATTTTCTACATATGATTTACGCCTTTTTTGACTTCACAGCCTAAAAAGCTGTTTTTCAGGGAGTCTAGGCACGACTTTTTGATGTTCGCTCGTAGACACTCGCTCTGATATAACGATTAGAGGCAAAAAATAGGGGGTAGACGCGTTTTTTCACTGATTATCAAGATTACCTATATCAAATAGAGAAAATGGCTTAAAACGCAAATCAGCGCAAAATGGAAAGCAGTTTATAGTCGTACTCAGGACTTTGATCTCAGTTATTTATGTGTGATGAGGGACACACAGATTTTTAATTTCGTTCAGCAGAATCGGCTGCGTCAGGATTTTTTAAGTGAGGTCCCCACTAACCGTTTTTAAAAAGTCGGATCAAAGACTTTGATTTGACTTGTTTTCTCAAGGTTCTTGGAATTTCTGGATCCGATGCCACTCGAATCTGATCTTCTAGGTCGATTTTTACAAATGTGGCTGGAGGGTTTAGACCGCCAAGTCTATGAAGTTGCCAAACTTCATCCTCAAACCACATTCTTCCAATTCTCTTACACACTCCAACTTAATGGCGTGTCCTTTCGTTACTCATTTCAACGCTCGCCTTTCACTCGAATTGAAATGCTTCCTTTGCCATTACAGCAAAGCCCTACTAAGTCACTCTCCCACAGTTCTGTTTTCGGAAGTTGCCTCCGATTGAATAAAGACCTCTTCAAATTAAAGAGAAATCTTTAAGCAATACGGCTTCGTCATTAAACAAAACTGCTTCCCAAGTTAGTATTAAAACAGTTGTTTTCAGTTGCCTGAAAACTGGCAGAACCCGTGCCGATCTCCTACATACAACACCTACATTCCTATCTCCCCCGATCGCAGTTCCAAGTCGTATCAGGTTTATACAATGCAATATGTAGTTAATAATCATCCACGTTCACGCCTTACCCATATCGACATACACAGCCTAAAAAGCACCATGTTGACGACCTTACAGGCTTGAGCTATCCATTGATCTCGACAGCAAAACAGAATGTCTTCCGACAAATTCACTGTTCTACCTAAAATCGAGTACCGATTGCGCCAGCTTTCGCCTTGCAACCCTGACACCTCACGATGCCCTCAAAAGCCCACCTGTGGGTATAACCTACGCCCTTGTCTTTATTTTTGTTTTTGACTTGAAGCGTCTGGTTATCAGCTATTCACGAGGTTACTCATTCCGTGAGTCCTCTGACTGTCTGTTTTAATACAGGGTTTTGGCCCTTTCAGCCTAGGAGGGAAGTTACTCCCACCGCCACGTCACCGTGATCCCGTGTCCTTGTCGCCCAACTGACCTCCACCTTGGGAGTGGAGGGTGTTCATTCATCAAAATGAGTGAACAGGTAGAAAGCGGGAGTCACACCCGCCAGCCCCTAGTGTAGCCGCGCCAGCTAGAGTTTCCTCACGCACGCAGCTTCACCACTAAAGCTTCTCAAAGACTGGCAATCCTCAAGAAGGGGGAGTGTGTCTGATTCATGGGTAGGCAACCCAGGAACCAAACAGAAAAGAATTGGCTCATGGATTGGCAGTCCACGCAAAAAATCAAAGACCCTAAAAGTTTTATATTTGATCAAGTTGCGGTCGTCAAGCCCATTTTGGGGAACTGCTATTTATAGAATCTCCGAAGGTGATTCGCAATCATGCTTAAAGTCTCAAAAATTGCATTTTTGAGACTTTAAGAATTTCTTATAGAATTTTTAATAAATATCTTTTATAAATCTCTTATAGAATCACTTTATTAAAATCACTTTAAGAGTAATAAAAAAATGATTTATTACAGCTATGTTCCTAAAGATTTTACAAAACATGTCATGGGAATGATGACGAACGAATATGATCTTGTTGCTAAGAAATTCATATTGAATATGAATACTGATGAAGCAAGCCGTATGATTTCAAAATGGATTGAGCGTTATCATTTACTGGAAACAGCCCAACAAACCTATCGAAGAAGATTGAACAGTGAGCCAGTTTTTAGCTTGCTGGTTCATTTCACTTATAGTTATTTACCAGGACTGAGTGAGAGTGAATGCTGGGAAAAATTTGATAAAAATGAACCTGCTTTTTTGGTGCAAGTAGAGGCTTACCTGTTTTGTCGAACCAGTGATGCTTTCTTATTGGATGAAAAAACTCAAAAAGTTTTGAGCAAAACAGACAAACAAGATTTATTGAAGATTAACCGTAAAATCTTTGAGATCTGTCCAAGTTCAGAGTCTTTTAGTTACATTGGTGAGGTTAATCCAATCAGCTGTGGTAGATATGAACTGGTACGTCTGACCAAGCCGAAGAAAAGCATTAAAGAGCTTCAAGCCAAGAATTGGACCAATGAAAAACATGTCACAGATTGGACCTGGCGTTTGACTGATAAAGCCTATAAGGAACAACTAGAACAAGGGAAAAGGGTCGTTTTGCGGTTTCAGAGCCTGATTGAAAAAAATGCCAGTCTGGATGAGAAGAAAGCCTATTTTGAACGCCATTTCCGGGCCTTGGAGGGCTATTTAGGCTACCGTGGGGTACGTCAGCAGATCGGAAATTTGTATCACCTAGAAAAACGCTTATTCAAGGATAAATATAATCAGCCCTGGTTTGATCATGGTGCCCGGACTTTAAAACTTTCATATATGAAAAAACTGAAAAGTTCGATTGTAAATAATTCATCATATCAAGAAGCAGAAGCTCATTTTAGGAGTGTATTAACGGAAGATCTCAACAAAAAATACGAAAAATGGAAGGCGAAGTCCAATAAAACCGAGGTATAGGATGTTTTTTAAATCAATCTCAATTAACAATGGTGATAACTCATGCAGAAATATCCTGATGATTATTATCTCAGCCGCCAAGAAATTGACGATTTGAGAGCTGAGGCTAAACACGCGGCAAAATATATGAAAGCTTTTTTCGATTTTAAGACCGAAGCTCGTTATTTATTTAGTGTGACATGGTCCGCCCAAGACGGGGAATTTATTGGACTCTGTGCCGAATTCCCGTCGCTATCCTGGCTAGATCCAGACCGTGATAAAGCACGCTCAGGCATTGAGAGACTTGTCTTTGATGTATTACAAGACATGAGTTCCACTGGAGAAGCCATACCTTAATATTTTTGGAAAAATGCCTGATTCCGCTGGATGTATTCATTCAGATTATTTGAATCTAAGCCGAATATTTGAAGTTTTTTATCGACATATTTAAAAAAGAAGCAGTAAACAATGTGCATTATCCCAAGTGCCAACGCTTCCATTTTGATAACCGGAAATAGAGCAGTCGTGTCCGTAACGAGAATTTCTAATGTGAAACGATTAAAAAAATAGATGAAAAAAGTCACCAGACTCAACAAAGTCAAAAGTGCATAGGCTTTAACACAAGCCTTGCAGTGCTTATTCATTTTTTCCAGTTTCTGAAAAGTTATAGGATTCATTTTGCTCTCTAGGCAGTTAAATTTTTAAGTGAAGAAATTTCTACCGATTCTAAATATCCAGGATTAAAAAAGGGAAAAAATTTCTGTTAGATGATCCCGTGCTTTGTAAAAAAAATATCAAAATTATAAAGAGTTGAATTCTATTAATACATTGAAATTAAACATAATTTTTAATATCGACACACATGATAGCTACCTAATGGAGCTAATTTAGGTAGCTATCATGTGTGATGCTAAGCTTTAAATTTTTTATAAAATATAAGCATTTGATTTTAAATATTATTTTGTTTATGTGGCAAAAATAAAACTCAAACATTAATATTTATAAGTTATTGAAATTAAATATAAAATTCAGATCACACATAATACCTACCTTGATGTGGAAAGAAGCTATTGTGTGTGTCGATCAGAGCATTATATGTAGAAAGGTCTCTAGTTCTTTATCCTGTCTACCCGACTTGTAATATGATTCATATATCAGCTAATTGGGAGTACGGCACTATGTCAACAGTAGATCTAATTGATGAAGATGACAATGAATCAGGTATTGCTGCCAAAGCTGCAAATGTACTTCGAGACCGCTTTATTGCCGCAGCGCAAAGAGGAACAGTGCTGTATGTAGAAAATGATAATTTAATGAGTAAAACACCGAATGGTGTGCCAATTTTGGTTAAACACTTGGACGGCCGGAATCCTGACCTTGCTTACCGACTTGCTGGGCGACGAACTTTTAAAATTAAAAAACGTAAAATTAATTCGAATTGAGGCAGGCTTTTACTCCCATTCGATCGAATTTCGAATAAGAGATGTTCTGTAAATTTAGAGTATACCCTAAAATTACATTTTAAAAGTTCTTAAAAACATGTACCATTTAAATGTTTTTTAATCATAAGTAACATGTAACTTTGGTATTAGAGATTTATAATTTACGAAATTGTTCATTTTTATCCAATTGGGGCGTAAAAAGTGAAAGGCCAAAAAGTAGGCTATGTGCGAGTGAGTTCGGTCGAGCAAAATACGGGACGTCAACTTGAGGGAATTGAAGTCGACCGGATTTTTGTTGACCGTGCTTCAGGTAAAAATACCGACCGACCGAAATTTCAGGAAATGTTGAATTATGTCCGGGAAGGAGACCGGGTGATAGTACATTCCATGGATCGTTTTGCGCGAAGCTTAAAAGATTTGGTGACTGAAGTGGATAAACTGGTCAAACGAGGGATTGCCATCCAGTTTGTAAAAGAAAATATGGTGGTGTCTCAAAAAGTATGCTGGCGTTAAACAAATCCGTTATTAAGGTAAAAGAAAGTCAAATCAAAGGCTTTAAAATGATTTTCGAGCTTTTTAGAAAAGTTGCAACTTCTCCTAAATCCACG
>NZ_VOYO01000043.1:0-8874 GCF_013420255.1 Acinetobacter sp. YH01021 | reverse complement strand
TCGCGTCTTTTGCGCTGATTTCGCGTTTTAGCACTTTGCCAAGGGTTTCCCTCTGTTTTTCCTCAAACAGGGCTTTTTCGTCAATTGGTGGCGTTTTAGCGCTATTTTTGATTTGGATCTGCTGTTCAGTTTTCAGTGTGCTGAGTTTGATCTCATTTTCAGCAATCAGCAGATCCATATTTTTGCCGTATTGCAGCTGTGCCTGATTTCTCTGTTTGATTTCATCATTGCTTCGGCTGATTTCGGTCTCAATCCCTTTTCGGCGCAGTTCGGTGACTTTAGGCCCTTCGTGCAGGGTGGCTTCCAGACCATTCTCCTGGTCCTTGTAGCTGCGGTGGTCGACTCGGGCGGTGTATCCGGCCATGTCCAGGTGCATATTGCAGATATCGGCAAAGTGTTTGCGCCAGTGTTCGATTTCTCCACTGTGTTTCTGATCCAGTTCCCGGGTTTTCTCGGTAAAACCTTCGGGAATGAGCTTGCGTGTGCTCATCAGGATATGGGCGTGATAATTGCGTTCATCACTGCCGGATCCGGTATGCGGGGCATGGATACAGGCATCAACGGCCACCTGATGTCTGTCCACGATACTGGCGCATAGTTCTTCGAGCATGGCCAGGCGTTGTTCCTGATTTAATTCACTTGGAAAAGCGATTTCAAATTCCCGGGCAACTGTCGAGTTTTTTCGGGTTTCGCGCTGTTCAACTTCGTTCCAGAGTCTTTCCCGGTTTTTTAAATGTTCTGGTGCGTCTTTGGGTAAATAAATCTCTTTGTATTCCACACCAGTTTTTCGGCTGTAGTCATGTTCTCGGCCTTCACGTTCACAATAGATCTTTTCACCAGCCCGATAGGCGATTGCAGCAGTGGCGGAACGTCCTGCTGATCGTGCTACGGTTTTGACTGAAAAGTGGTAAATCGCCATGCCTATTTTCGCTTTTAAATTTTCACGTAGTGAAATACAACCGTGGATACGGTTGTCGGGGTATTGGGGAGACCCCAATCGGACTTGCAAACGAAGTTTGCATAAGTGCGCTCTTCGAGGAAAACATTACTATACATATAGCACCTTGAATGCATATTCAAGTGCGCTTATGTTAGGGATGGTTTCCCAGGATGATGGTATTGGATTAATGAGCGTTACTGAAACACTAGACAGCAAAATTAAAGCCCAGGAAGAAAAGCTGAAACAGCTTAAAGCTCAAAGACAAGCAGCACTTGCAAGAGAACGTGCTAAAGAGAAAGAACAGGCTCGTAAAGATGATACTAGACGCAAAATTCTAATCGGATCTTGTATGCTAAAAATCACTGAAGAAGATGAACAGGCCCGGGCAAAATTGATTGCACAGATGGACAAGTATTTGACTGATGAACGTGATCGTAAGCTCTTTAATTTATAAGTGATAGGAAATCAATCATGGCATTGAGCCAATTCGATATTATTAAGTCTTTAGGTGAATCTATTGAATGGTTTGAAAAAGAACTCTCTTGGGGAATGCCTATTGCAGAATTAAGGCATTTAACAGGAAGAATTGGGGAACTTTATGTAGCTATGATGACCTTAGGACAATTAGCTGATTCAGTTAATCAGAGAGGTTATGATGTAGTTTCCAGTACTGGACAAAGAATTTCTGTTAAGACTGTTACTACAGCAAGTCATGTCGATTTTAATCTTAAAACGATTGAGTTAGTGGACAGAATTATTGTTTTAAGAATTAACCCAGAGGACCTCTGTATTGAAGTAGTCTATGACTTAAATATGGAGCAGTTTCAGGCTAAGTCACGAGAATACAAAGGGAAATATATTTTAGGTATTTATAACAAAATACTTTTAGCTAATTCAAAAATAAATATAGGGTTAAATATTCCTACTGAAACAGAACTGAAAGTTGAAAATAATCATGAGCTATTGATTTTAAATAATATTTTTTATGATGGATATGAGATAAAACAATATGAAAATGCAAAAATTGAAGTTTATAAGGATGGTGAAAAACAACCATCAGCTAAAGAAATTTTGAGGCAGATAGCCCTCCCTTTAAATGTCTCTTTAAATAATTCAGCCGGAAATCCTAAAAATACTCAGCAATTAGGGGATCATGTGATCAAGGCAATAAAGAACTTTAGATCAACCTGATTTCGCATAAGAGATTTTATGTTAAATAAATAAAAGCCCAGAATCACGAGCTTGTTTGTAGAGTCTATTATCTTGATTTTAGAAAAACTTTAAATTTAAAGTTCAAATAATTGGCCTATTTCTAATCCGACGTAACCACATGCTTTAAAAATCAAACAGCTTTGTCCAATTGTTAGCCTTTTAAACTAATTTTCTCAAATATTCCTCTTTTTTCTTATATCCAAGTTTTTATCTATCGGTAAAATAACTGTACTCATAACCTGCTAAGGATAGTGGGTAATAAGCGTTTAATGGCTAAGTATCAATTAAGGCCAAAACAGCTAACTTACATTGGAAAGTAAGCCATTAATACAAAATTAACAGCGCTTAATAAGTTTTATAGTTCCGGGAGAGACTATAAGGCTTTTTTACTTAAAGTTACTCAGGACTTGTGCAAAGAAAGAAAAAGCACCAAGGATATATTAAAGCTAAGATCTTAATTTAAGTCTGTCTTTTAGAAATTAGTGAGGTAGATGAAAGGGCTAGGGTGAAATTAATTACGAAAATGGACAAAATTTAACAGACGAATGCACTCCTAATATATTTAATTCATATCTTATTAAAAGTTAATTAATCTGAAATAACGCATCAATAGGAACATAATATGAGACTTTTGGCTGCTTTGCTTTTTCCTTGGCTGCTGTTTTTTACAATAGGTAGACCATTTGCTGGAATGATGTGTCTATTTCTTCAAATTACGATTCTAGGATGGATCCCGGCTGCGATCTGGGCAGTATATGCTTTGTCGCAATACAAGACCGATCAGAAAATTAGAAGAGCAATTCGCTATCATACTAAATAGTTTAATTTTCTAATTTTTATATCTGATAGTTTGGTAATTTTCATCACACTTATCCATAAGAGGGATTGTGTTGACTAATAAATGATCTAATTGATTTCATAATAATAATAACGATAAACAGCCATAGCGAAAAAATTGGCTTTCCAATTGCGAGTTGAAAAAGTCATAATGATTCTATGAATACACCTAACTTTTTCAACTAACTACAAATGTGTTGCACTTGGGATTTGAATCTGCGTTATTTAATAAAATGTAGGACTTACGCACTATTATTTATAGATTCTCTGTGGTAGCAGATGATTTTTATCGAGAATAAAGTCATCAATGAAGTTTTTGATAACTGGTCTAAATAATTTCTTCTGCCAACGATATACATTTTCAAAGATCCGCTCAAACTGGTTCTTTTTTATCTCAACGTAGGCCATCAAGGCTGAAAAAATATGATTCAAAATCAGTTTAGATCGTCTTACTTGAAACTTTTCAATATGACAAACCTGTTTAATCACCCGGTGATATTGCTCTATTTTCCAATGACTTGAATGTAATTCATGAAAACCCTCAAAGGACAATAAATCATCTTCATCTTGATGCACAATATAAAACCTCTGCTGTTCTTTTAACTGAGTCTTAAATAATTGTACAAAGCCAAAATCTTTGAGCCAGACCATTTGACCCTGATGGAAATCTGGCAATAAACGCAGTTGAAACCATTGTCCTTTTTCTGGGGAAACCTTACGGTTACAGTCGATACCAAACATAAATCGAATACCATATTTTCTTATGGTTTTTAGATTTCCAGTCGATGAATACCAACTATCACCTGTAATAAATTGAATCTTTGCACCCCAACTGAGTACTTCACTTAACATATCCATAAAGTAATCATTCTTGGTTTTACTTTCAGATTTGTCATAAATTCGGAAATTAATTGGAATATTTTGACCATTTTGATCTGTCGCATACAAGGTAATGAGATTAATACCCTTGACGGATCGGTGGTGTTTGCCTGACCAAAAATAGCTAACCAAGTCCATATGTTGACTATATGGTTTATCTAAAACAGTATCATCAATACTGACTATAAGTTTATTATTATCAATATGTTGAATTGATTCTTGATATAGGTCGTGAGGTGTGTAGTCTTCACGCTCTAGAAAGCGATTTACACTATCATGCGAGATATTATAAGTCTCGGCAAGTTGTGTGCAGCTAATAGAGTTCGGTTCTGTCATGAGAAAGCCCATATAAATGGGTAATGTACAAGTTGCTGTAGAAGCATGTTTAATTCGTCTGATCACAGATACTTTATAAAGTATTTTAATACTTTTTTGAATCCGTCAATGCGTAAGTCCTAAAATGTTACATAAAGGTTCCTAATGAAAGTAGATGCTAAAAAAGTATTACTTAAATCCATCCTTCTATTCATTTTGCTAGTTTCACAAACTATTTATGCAGAAGTAAGAAGTACGATTTGTCGAGTAAGTGTAAAAGACAAAAACCTCTATCTTGGTGTATGCCGTATAGAGTCTTCAAATAAATTCTCATATTATTTATCAGGGAAAATCTTGTTATCTAAAACCGGAATACAAAAGATAGGAGTCAAAGTTCTTGAGGAAAATAAGGCATTGATTCAAATACAAATGTCCTCGGGAAAGCTCTATGATTGGGGTACTGCATTTCGTTCCCCAGTTCGGCCAGGATGTTGGGTGGGTTTACAAAGTGATTTCAAAATATGTGCATTACAATTTCGCCCTAATTTATTCAATATTAAGAGCTGATGTGCGCCAAAGCGTACAAAATAGCCTAAATTTTATCCCCAGCAATTGGGGATAGTTTTGGAACCTGGATCCGTATGAAATGGGCACTGATTGTCAAATTGATCATTTATTAATCAATTTTCTTGGCAAAATGTTACAGATTCGCTTAAAAACTCACCAACTTATTACAAAAGCGACTTTTTGCTGATTTCTTAGTCATAACTAAAATTTTAAGTGATTGATATTTATATTAATATACAATTGTATTGCGTATAACCGCCATTATGTTAAATCGTTGAATCAGCATCTTGTAAAAGAAGTAGTAAAGGATTCTATTTGTCCATTTTCTGAAACGTATTCATCAATTGAATACAATTTATTATCAATCAGAACATAGTGAACTTTCTCTTGTTCCCTATAAAGACTTCCTGGTTCTTCACTATGAAATGTATATCTAAATCCTACACCGTATAGTTCATTAGCAGGGCTCTCAATAAATTGGGTAATGTTTATGTGAGAATATCCCTCGTACCGCTCATCTTTAATCTGATTTACTTCACTATTTTTTATACTTAAAACTCTGAAATCATCACCATTCACTATGCCACGACAAGCGGCTCTGTCAGTTCCCCATTTACCAATAAATATTGTACTGATCTGTGAGGCATATGCTGAGTTAAAAAATATTATTGGTAAGAGAACGACTAAAAAAAATTTCATAAAAATGCTTTTCAATGGTTAATAAAAATTAGTTAACTGCTAGTTAAAGGCCAGCAGTTAACTTTCTCATTATTTTGGAGTTAATACGGATTTTAAAATCGCACTACTTTGCGATGATGTCTGAGTTGTAGAGGCATCTTCATCCCCGATTTCTAATACATCTAATCTTTTCTCTGGCCCATAATAAGACAAAAATTTATTTTTCTTTGTGTCCCAAGCTAGGTAACTTTCGTTGTACTCAGATATAAAGCGATAACCATCTTTCGTTTTTTTAAGTTCTAAGCCTTCTCGACCTAACCAATAATTCAGTACATGTTCATATTGACCATCTTGGTTCTGAAAATAGATGTCAAGAAAACCATCACTACTTCCTGTGAACATAGAAACAGCGCCTTCACAGGTAACTTCTGATGATTTAATTATGTAATCTTTTAGGCCATCAGCATTGAAGTCAACGTTAACTATAAAACCTTTATCAAAAGTGATCTTCGGATTTTTTGTAGGCATCTCTGGGTCTTCGGAGATTTGTTTGCAACTATCTACGTAATGACTTTCAATTTCTGTTTTGATTTCAGATGGAAGGTTATTGAAAGGAATCGCCTTATTTATGACAGTGATTCCAGAAATTGCATTTGTGCAAAAAAAAGCTGTTAATAAAGAAACCCCAAAAACTATTTTTTTCATGAAAACTCTATAAATTTTAATAAAATAGATTGTTATTCTATCAAATAAAAATGGTATTTTTATAGAAATTTATATTGTAGATTTCCTAAAATTAACATAATACACCTTATACGAAATGCTTGATATTTCTCTTTAAATATCATTATATTAACGTAAGCCGTTCTGGAGTATAGGGCACCAGAACGGCTTTTTATTGATTATTCATGTTCCACGATCACTAATTGAGCGATGTTCCACGGTTTTATTCAGTTTTAATAAACATCATCCGGTTTTTTGAGGAGTCATTATTTCAAGTGCTTGCACTGAAATTGGCTCTTCAAAAAACTGGAGTCTTGGCTAACCATATGGAAGGAAAAAGCGGCTTAGGAAGCCTCTCTTCTTCTGTTCTGGTTCAACATGCTCCGGGATAGGAATACGCTTATTGTCTTGCTGAGGAGTAGTCAATTCGTCATAGTTCGTTGCTAGTTCCGACCGAGGATCCGTTGCTATATCCTGTTTAAAGCTCTGATCGGTAAAGGTAGTCATATTGGCTTTTGGTGCTTCTAGTAAGCGCTGCATAGCTTCAATCTGTTCTTGATAAAACGATTCACGTTCTAAAGATTGATTTTCTCTCTGTATTGCCTGATTTAATTGTTTTTCCAGTATGTCAACTTGACGTTTTAGTAAGTCAACTTCTGTCAAGTTTTGACTGTTAATTGATTGACTTTGATTGACTGTATCCTCTTTTTTTTGTGGTTCCCCAAAAACTCTTAGGGCCTCTGAAAAGTCAATTAATCCATCAGATCCTTTAGATAAATTTCCTTTGTTTATATGTGCATATATGGCTTGTCTTGAATATCCATAAAGCTTAGCTAACTCTGAAACTGACAGTTTTTTCATTATGTAAACCAGTTTTCAACTTGTGTTAATACCTGACTGTTAACTTAACAATTTCAATTAACAATGTCATTGAAATCCTAATTTTCTGAGTAAAGGAAGTAATTCCTTAAATTTCTCTGCATCTTGCAGCATGGCAGCTATACGTACAGCAAACTGCTGATAGCTTTCTGTGCCTTGTGAATATTTACTCATCTCAGGAAGCTCTGAGAGCTTGTTGGCGAATAGATGGCGTTGTTTATCTGTTATTTTTGAAAAGAGGTCTAATGTATTCGGATCTCTTTTAGATTCGACTGAATGCGTGGCTGATTTTTTCTGTTTAAAGCTAAATGAAAAACCAGTAATAGATCTACCTGTTTTATGCTGTTCAACTTTGACAGTAATATCGGTATGTTCATTTACTTGTTTTAATGCAATGTCTAAAACATATTTTTTAAAATCATACATTCGTTTGTATTCAGTCTCGAGTACACCTATTTTTTGTCTAAAATCATACATAGTTATGAGAGGCGTTTTTCCAGTACTACGCCATGCAATCAATATTTCATATAAACGAACAGCATAAGCACTTGTTAAATTACTTATTTGTTGTATTTCATACTTTGTAAATTGTTCTTCTAACCTAGTAATTAAAGGCACAATAGCAGGGGCAAAAATAAGTCTAACGACAGCTTCATTATCAATATAAGCCACCTCGCTCACCCATCTTGATTTGTGATTAATAATGTTACCTTTTTCACTAAGACTCTGATAACTGAATTGTCTTGCAAACAAGTCATCGCAAGCATCTTTTAACGCCTGATAAGCCGTATTTCGATGTACACCAAACTGATTAATATAACTTTCAGCATGAACTGTTAGTGGATCATTAGCATTTATCCCTTTACCCGATTCCCTTGCTTCAACAATAGCTAGGAGAATTAACCTCTGTTCAACTAGATCGAGGTTATAACTGGCATTGATTAAGGCGTTATCTTTAACAACTAGTTCTGTTTTCATATGAAAAGATTATATTTTTAATTCAATAAGACGAGGTTATATAATTATCTCGCTTAATGCAAGGTAAACCTCGTTTTAATGCAAGGTAAACCTCGTTTTAATGCAAGGTAAACCTCGTTTTAATGCAAGGTAAACCTCGTTTTAATATCTCTAGAACCATTATGAATAAAGGATTACAGCTTAATTAAAAGCATTTAAAAGCTTAAAAATAATTAAAAGCCCAGGGAGTAAAAAATTGCCCTTGGTTTTCGCTTCGCTCAAACTCTATTGAATCTCGCTTTCGCTCGATTCGTCGGGGCAATTTTTGGTTCATATTTTCGTGAATTTGAGAAAAAGCAAAAGCAAGATCAAAAGCAGCTCGGAATTCGCTTCGCTCATGAGCTTTTTTTCTCGCTACGCTCGATTTAAGAATCAAATTTGGAAAGTTCGCACCCATGCGGGATGCTCTGTAGGGTAGGTGATTAATGGATAGGGAGCTTGTAATCAGGGAAAGGGATGGGCAAATTTTCTCAGTTCGCTCGTAGACACTCGCTCTGTTTAGCGACTCATGCCACGAGATTTCATTTTAGGCGCATGTTGCTGTGCTTTGAGCTGTTGTTCCTGTCTGAGTTTCATCTGTTGTTCTGCTTTGATCTCATCCACACATTTTTTAATGACTTGATAGGATGGGTATAGAGTCTGGTATTGCTTGGCTTTGGCTGGATGTTGTTGTTGGTACTGCTTCCAGGCATGTTCTTTAAACTTTTCATTTTCCAATAAATCCTTCACACCATGTTTTTTCTGGTGTTCATGCTGACCTTTCAGCTTTTTGTGCTCCTGGTAAATCGCATCACGTTGGGCTTCCCAGGCTTTTTTTCCAAACAGTA
>NZ_VOYO01000042.1:0-8945 GCF_013420255.1 Acinetobacter sp. YH01021 | reverse complement strand
CTTGACTCAAGCATTAATGCAGTACGATCTTCAAAGTTAAGATGATGGTATGACAATTTTATATACTCCATAAACCCTTTAAATTAATTAGGTGGTTTATGTCGCACTTCAAGTTTTACTCTGCCCTTTTTTAGTATTTAATGAAGTAATCCAACTAGTAAGAAGAACAATTAAAACTATAAAACTGAGAAGTAAAATTGCTACCACAAATACAAAAACGGGAAGACTTCCATCATTAGTTAATAATTCAACCGCTGCTCTTATTAAGCTCATACCACCGAATAAGGCAACAATAATAGAAGCAAAGATACCTAAAATTGTGACAAATTGAGTGATAATATTTTTACTTGTCGCTTCTGTTTCTTTACGCGCTTTTACAGCTTCTTCTAAAGCACTACTAGCCTCATCAGAGGCTTTATCAGCTTTTCGTAACGCATTATCAACCTTTTCAGAAATTAAATTAGCGCTCTCTGTAACTTGTTGAGCTATGGAGGATGCTTGTTGAGCATCCTCAATTGCCTGCTCAACTTGATAAACTGCCTTTTGTGCATCACCTAAAGCATTCGTTGCTTCTTCAGAAGCTTTATCTACCTTTACTAATAGTTGAGTACTATTGGCTAAAGCCTCATTTGCTGCTTTTTTAGCACTATCTAGATTTACTTCTAGATCTTTAATTTGACTTCTTAAATCTAGAATTGTGTTTAAAGAACCTCTTAATTTAGTTCCTAATTTTTTATTTTCTTGCTTTAATTCATTTACCTGCAAAATAACGTCAAAAGTTTGATCAGCAATAAATTTCTTTTGACAAACAGCCAATTGAATGTGCGATACAAATCTTTTATATCCATTTAATTTATGTACAGATTTTCTATTTAATTCTGTTTTTGCTTCTTCTATTGGAAGCCCATCTAATTTTAACAATTTTTTTAAAGGTTCAATTAATCCCTCTATAACACTGTTCAACTCAGCTGAGAACTCAAATTCAAGTTCATAAATACATTCTGTAATCTCTTGATATGGCATAGGGTAAAAAGTTTCCCCAGTACTATCATCAATCATATTTATTTCATTACATAAAAAAAGAAATGACTGCAGAATTTGCTGTTGCAATTCTGCAGTCATTTCAAGTGGTATTAAATGTGATTCTATTAATTCATTAAGAGTAAGAAGCTTTATGGATGTATTATTCACAAAAATTTAACCAATTAGTTCTTCGATATCAGTACTTTCAAGACGTAGTTCTTCTTCTAAATATACAATATTTTTTTCGCCTTTTTTAATATTAGGCTCAGCTCTGATCCAAGATTTTTCCTTATGAGTAAAATTAACTAACTCAAAAGCTTCTTTTTCCACTAAGTTTTGAATTATAAAATCTAGTCTATCTCTTTGTTCAGTACTCAAATTTAAAATATTGGGGTTAAAATCATCGCGCTCAAAGCGGAAACCATTTTCATCATTAATTAGTCGAACAGAAGTTTCTGGTGTACTAATTCGGTTGAATCCATACGAACGAAAATTATTATAGACATTAGGAACTACCGGCCCATATTGCCACTTTTCGATTTTATCCTCAAAAAGTGGAATACCTTTCTTCAAAAAATCACAATAAACATAATAAAGAATTTTTTGAAGCTTAACGTGAGTAAAACTAGTATTTGGAAATTTCTGATTCACATACCAAATAATATAGTTAGCAAAGTTTAGAGCATTCATGTCATACCTCCACTAAATTACCCATAATTAATTTATGCCGTATTATCTATGTTTTTATATTTTTATAAAGAGAAAATAACTTTTTCCTTAGTTTCTTTTTAACATGTGCGACCCAGCTTGTCACTCTCATTTTACATCTCCACTATTAATCAAAATTATAAGTAGAAATATATGTTATTCCTTTGTAATTTTAGTTGAAAAATTAACCAATAAAATCCTATTTATGAAGCACTTAAATTTTATAAATGTATGATCAAGCCTCTTTTTTCCTATGTCCTTAAAAGGGTTTATATGAACATGCTTAAAACAATGATTGCGACTGCAATCGTAGCGACTTCTGCATCTGCAATGGCAACTGAAGCTTAAGTTGCGCCAGCAACTGTTGTAACTAAAACAACCCAAACTGTTGCCAAAGAAGCTGCTGCACCTGTACAAGCGAAAGTTGAAGCGACTCAAGCGACTGTTGCTGCAACTCAACAAGCGACTGAAACTAAAGCTGAAGCAGTAAAAACAGAAGCGACGACTCAATTAGAAACAGCTCAATCTACAGCAGAACAACACGTTGACGCTGCAAAAACTGAAGCAGTAGAAACCAAAGACGCTGCTGCTGAAAAAGCAGAAGTAAAAGCTGAGAAAAAAGGCTGGTTCTCTTGGTTTAAAAAAGCGGCTTAAGCTTTTTAAAAGCATAAAAAAAGATGTCAGCCTGACATCTTTTTTTGTTTTGGAGTGTCTTATTTAAGCTCAAGAATTTAAAAAAATCCTCAATCTTTTATTTAAACCTTCTGCGCCAGCATCGTGGCAAAGTGCTGTTTAATCCGCTGGCCCTGTGCATCGACACGATACAGCTCACCGATATCTTCATTGTATTTCACAATATTCCAGCCCTCATAATACCCTCGCAACTCCCCCGGCTGAAAAGCAAATGGAAAATCGGCTTGTGCCGGAATATCTGGCGTATCCATGGCACAAACAATTAGGTTATAGCCACCTGGCACGGTCGTCTGCTGCATCTGTGCAATCAGCGGTGGAATGGTTTTCGCCTCAAGGAACATCATCACCACGGTACAGTAGATAAAGTCATATTGACCTACAATGCTGGTATCCGTGTTGAGATCGCGGCGCTGGATCTGTATGTGATCAATCTGCTCGGTCTGCACAATCTGTCTTAAAGTCTGCAAACTGTTTTCGTTAACATCCCAGGCATGGACATTAAAGCCGTTCTGACTTAAATAAAGCGCATTACGCCCTGTACCGCAGCCGACGTCCAGCGCACGGCCACCTTTTAAATAGGGCATGGCGGCCAGTACTTCAGAATGGGTAGGATTCAACTGATATTTCTTGATGAAGTAATCCTCAGGCCGGCAGTAAAAACGCAGCTGGCATTCGACATCTTCACTGGCAGAGACAATTTTGTGCCAAGCCTCAGGCTCAATAAATGGCGGTTGCTGCTCTGGTGTAAACACATGCTCGGATTGCACTGCACCAGATTCTTCCAGCATGGCAAAATGCAGCTCACCTTTTAATACTGTCAATTTCGCCCAGGTACCCGCTTTGGTATTGTGCTGATTCTTGAAGCCCTGAGGAATACTCTGCTGGGTCCAGACTGGAAGTTCCTTATAACATCTCAACTGTTGCATAATTTTTTGCCCTCCATATCATCCATGCTCCGCCTGTCATTCTTTTGGTAGCGGTAATTAATTCAGCATAGCCTGTTCAAATCGGAATTGGAATCAGCACCTGTTCGCGCTGTGCCGATGCAACAGCAAGATCAATACCAGTTTTCTATCAAAATAAAAAAGCTGCCTCTCTTGAGACAGCTCGGTTATCTATCAACGAGGAATATGACGATTCGATTAATGCAGCAGTTCCGACTTTAGCCAGTTGATATATTTATCCTGATCCATAAAATCCGGTGCGCTCCCCAGATCCAGACTGAAATACTGCTGATTGAACTGAATCACAATCTGTTCGGTATAGTGCCAGTCCTCGATCAGCGTGAAATATTGATTCAAGAACAACCGGTTCTTGTCCCCGTTATTCATCCTTTCTAATTTTGGATCTGTTTAATTTGCGACAAACTCACCGTACACCTGCTGAATATCAGCAAAAACCTGAATTGTTTGCATGACTCACCTGCTTGAATGTTATGTCGTGATCTGTGCGACCCCTTCAATTTAGCAAGCGAGTTTGAACAGCAGATGACAGTCCTATGGCAATCCTGTCATCTAGGTCATGCTACAACTTGTTTTCAACCGCTTTCTGATTGGCAGTTGCCACTCGTTCCATCTGTTTATTCAAGTGCAGCATTTCTTTATACAGCGCATTAAATTCTTGCACGGCTTTATCGTCATAGAACATAAAGGTGTTATTTTTCTTTTGCCATTTATGCTTTTTCAGTACTGCAAATAAGGCATCAGCCTTGGCCAGCGTCTGTTTTTCAATTTCAAAAATGACATGTGCATTACTATTTTGCTGACTGTCTTTCAGGGTCAGGCTCAGTTGCTGGCGATAACGGTTTTTAATATCCAGTTGCTGTGCCTTGTCGATCAGCTCGGCATCGCGCTGCTGGATTTTCTGCTGATAGCTGTTCACAATTTGATGGACTTGCTTGAGCATCGCTTCCGTTTCTTTATAGCCTTGTGCCTGATCCTTGGCCAAGCGGTCGATATTCAGAAAATTCTGCCAGTTGGCGGCTTTTAAGTCGCGTAGATACTGATTACGTTCCTCGGCACTGTCGCGCAATTGCCCCAGCATAAACTCAGCCATGATGGCATAGTCACCATCCAGACGGTCATCTTCAAGTTCAATCTGAATCGGTTTAGACCAGTCCTGTGCCTGCTGCGCAATGCTCTCGGTTTTTTCTTCGAGCACGGTTTCATATTCCAGCAGCTCGGCCTGATGTTTTTGCTGAACTGAATTCTGATAAAACAGCCCAATAAAAATTGCCAGTGTCACAGCGGCTACAATCATAAAAACACGCGGCATGTATACGCTCCAGCTCTGTCAGTCAGATCTTGTTGATTTACATCCACTATGCTTATTTTTTAAACACAATTCAAGGCATTTGATTTTTCCAATAATATGTCTAGCTTAGACAGAAATTGCTCCCCTCACAAAGCTACCCTTTCCCAGAACACTATTTTGTCGATCTCGTTGCATGACAGCTTGAATAAGCTTGTTAAACAAAATTATCTAGACCGACAGGCGCACATTATGGGGAATTAAATGGCAGGCTCAGATTCAGCCGGTTCGGATCGAATTGTTCCCGAACAATATTCACATTGGTGGCATCGCGGTTAATTCCAAAAGGTTGCAGCAGTACATATACCCCATTTCTTGGGTCTGAAGACTGCAAGCCCTGTGCGATGGCCAATACATATTCGCGAAACACCACAGGCAAGCTATCCAGATCAGGATCGGCAGGTGCACGCATCACATCAATATTCGCCACTACGTCGCCATCCACGCTATAGGCCTGAATTTCACGTTCAATTTTCATCAGGCGCATTTGCAGGGCTTTGCGCTGGCTGTTCTGTTCCTGATAAGGCAACATTTTTTCAGTCACGGCGCGCAGTTCCGGTTCCGCCATGACGGTCAGAGTCGGTAAGACGACGGAATCAGCAGCAGGCGCAGCATGGCTTAATATCGGTAGGCTAAAAGCAGTACAGGCCGTAAGAAAGCCGAGTTTAATTGGTGTTAGGAGATTCATCATTTTCACCCTCGTTTGGAAAAGGGAAAGCGTCAAAGCTAAATCTTACAAATAATGCCCGTGTCTATTGTTAAGTTTGATAAACGGTCAATCAGGAAGAAAAAAGCAGGAAACGTCGAAAAAGAAGAAGTTGAAACAACTGAAAAATAGAAAAGAATAATGTTGATCTGGCTTTGGTGCAGGCAAAAAAAATCCCCAAACCAAGTTTGAGGATTTTTTGAATATGGTGGCGAGACCCAGGATCGAACTGGGGACACACGGATTTTCAATCCGTTGCTCTACCTACTGAGCTATCACGCCGATGCGGTGTATTAAGCCGTATCTGGCCTCATTAGTCAATCAAAATTATGAAAAAAATATTTGAGTGGCTGATTTTTGGCCTAAAAAAAATCCCTGATGGGATCAGGGATTGAAAACTTTGAAATCGTTTTAAAATATGGTGGCGAGACCCAGGATCGAACTGGGGACACACGGATTTTCAATCCGTTGCTCTACCTACTGAGCTATCACGCCGATGTCGCGTATTAAACAGTTTCAGCTGTAAATCGTCAAGAGCAGACAGAATAATTTTCGTTAAATGTTTACTTTTCCATCAACTCGCGTGAATTTGAGTCATAAATCGAACAGTTTTTACCAAAGACCTCAGTAATAAAACAGATTTAAGCGTTTATTTACATAAAAAAGCAGCCTAACGGCTGCTTGATATTGCTCTATCTTCAGATTTTTTCCAGATTGGCCAGACAGCGATGAATGGCCCCACAGCCTGGCACGAAGTTTTTCACGCCTTTTTCTTCTTCCATGCGGCAGACCTCACTCACCAGCCTTTCTGCAACGCCACGACCGCGATTGGCCGGATGCACCACAATATTTTCCAGAATCCGGCTTTCGCCCTGTCCGGAGCACCAGATTGCCCCAATAATTTTGCTATTAAATTCTGCGCTATAAACTGAGGTATACTGTGCAAGGTTTTGCTCTAGTTGTTCCATGGCATCTGCCCCGTCACTAAATTCAGGGCTCGTGTCATACAGTCGCTCAAGCTGGCTGCGCACTTCGTCATTTTCTAAAGAAGTATAAGCATGTACGGTGATAGGCATTGATAAACCCTCCTGAGCAATCTAATATGCGGTGACTTCGTCACGGCGAAAATATTTTCTACATCAATCATTTTGACGTATTTGAGGAACGTGTCTATGACAGATCGTATCAGTGAAGTGGTAAGAAATACCAACGAAACCAAAATTCGAGTTCGTTTGAATCTCGACGGTACTGGTCAAGGCACCTTAAACACGGGTATTCCCTTTTTAGATCATATGATTGATCAAATCAAGCGTCATGGCCTGTTTGATATTGATATTCATTGTGATGGCGATCTGGAAATCGATGACCATCATACTGTGGAAGACTGCGGTATTACGCTGGGTCAGGCATTTGCACAGGCATTGGGCGATAAAAAAGGCCTGAAACGCTATGGTCACTTCTATGCCCCGCTGGATGAGTCTTTGAGCCGTGTCGTAGTTGATCTGTCTGGCCGTCCGGGCCTGTTTATGGATATTCCATTTACCCGTGCCATGATCGGCCGTTTTGATGTGGATTTATTCTCTGAATTTTTCCAAGGCTTTGTAAACCACTCCTTGATGACGGTACATATCGACAACCTGAAAGGCAAAAACAGCCATCACCAGATCGAAAGCGTATTTAAAGCATTTGCGCGTGCGCTGCGTATGGCCTGTGAAGTCGATCCACGTGCTGCCAATACGGTAGCTTCAACCAAAGGTACACTGTAATGACCCGTATTGCCCTTCTTGATTATGGCATGGGAAATTTGCACTCTGCGGCAAAAGCATTAGAACATGTCGGTGCCACGGTTGATGTGACCAATGATCCAAAACTGATTGCACAAGCAGACAAGATTGTTTTTCCGGGCGTAGGCGCGATGCGTGACTGTATGCAAGGCATGCACGAAGCCGGGATTGATGAAGTGGTACGCAATGCCGTATTTAACAAACCGGTATTGGCCATTTGTGTCGGCATGCAAGCCTTGATGCAGCATTCGGAAGAAAATGGCGGTACCGATGCACTGGGTATTTTCGAAGGTGCGGTCAAGCATTTTCCGGAAATGGCGGGCTTAAAAGTGCCGCATATGGGCTGGAACCAGGTACATCAGGCCGATCCAGAGCATCCAATGTGGAATAATATCGAACAGGATGCGCGTTTCTACTTTGTGCACAGTTACTATGTAGAGCCACAAGATTCAGACTTGGTGGCAGCTACTTGTACCTATGGCATCGAGTTCTGTACTGCAATTCATAAAGAAAACCTGTTCGCGACCCAATTCCATCCGGAAAAAAGTCATACTGCCGGTTTGCAGTTATTGAAAAACTTTGTGGACTGGAAAATCTGATTTTCCTTCCCCCTAAAAAGCTCGCAGATTGCGGGCTTTTTTATTGATTATTTTTTACACTTTTCATTTATAAAAAGTCCCTTTATCATAGACTTACTTATAAAAAAATCTAATGAAAACAAAGGAAAAATAATGAGTAATACAATTCAGGATTCGGGGTGGAATGCATCAGGACGTTTTGGGCGACGTTCGTATATCGCATGGAATATGCTGCTGGGTTTTTGCTTTATGATCATCGGGATCATTGCTGCTTTCATTTTACCTGGAATGAGTCCAGAGACTTTAGATGGTAAAATGTCCATGCCTTTAATGGTGCTGTTGGTTTTGATCTACGGCGTTGCGATTTATTTTAGCGTGATTTTTTTAATTCGTCGTTTACATGACCGTAATCATAATGGCTGGCTTTCTTTACTGATTTTTGTGCCGGTCGTAAACCTTGTCTTTACACTTTACCTGTTATTGGCACCCGGTCACAACGAAAGTAATGAATATGGCCCTCCACGCACGACACGTGGCTGGGAAACGCTTTTGGTGGTGCTGTATCTGGTACTTGCAGTTATTTTGGCAGCCTTTGCTGTCCCTGCTTATCAGAATTATGTTGAACGTGCTCAACAGGCGCAGATGGAACAGAGTAGCTATCACACTGATTAAACCTATTTAAATTCTGCATAAAGCCCATTCTTCATGGGCTTTATTTTTGCCTAGAACAGGAAAAGTGATTAAGCTGAACGCATTCATTTCATGATTGAAGCTTATGCAACAGCTGCTGGATACTTTACCAAGCAAGGAACAAATTCAGACCTTTCCTGTATTTAAAAATCTTCCGATGCAACAGATTCAGGTGATTAATCGTCTGGAACAGTGTCATGCCCTTGCACAGGAGCTAAAAAGCCATGCAGTCCTGGGTTTCGATTCTGAATCCAAGCCCACCTTTAAAGTTGGTGAGGTTTCTACCGGGCCACATCTGATTCAGCTGGCCACTTTAGATAAAGCCTGGCAGAGTAAAACTTGAAGTGCGACATAAACCACCTAATTAATTTAAAGGGTTTATGGAGTATATAAAATTGTCATACCATCATCTTAACTTTGAAGATCGTACTGCATTAATGCTTGAGTCAAGAA
>NZ_VOYO01000041.1:0-8962 GCF_013420255.1 Acinetobacter sp. YH01021 | reverse complement strand
TTGACTCAAGCATTAATGCAGTACGATCTTCAAAGTTAAGATGATGGTATGACAATTTTATATACTCCATAAACCCTTTAAATTAATTAGGTGGTTTATGTCGCACTTCAAGTTTTACTCTGCCCTGCTTCAACCGACAGAATTCATTCTCAACTAAATGTCTGATTTTATATAAATACCAATCCATGTATGATCAATAGATGACATTAACTTTATAATTAAAGCCTTTAAATGTCATCCAAAAATAAATATTAAAATTATTAATAAATACAAGATTCAATATTTTTAATAATATTAGCTATATTGTTTTTCTTTTTTATAATATTTTTTAAGTCAAAACTAATGTTATTGATATATTTTTCTAAGCAGAAATCTAACTCAGGAATTTCTTTAATTAGTTCGTTAGTTAATTTAATTTCATAGTTTTTATCTAATTCTTGTTGTCTAATTTCAATTAATTTTTTGTTTAATATTTCAGTTGCTTTAAATTTGCAATGATCAAATCTAAAATTTTCCAATTTTGAAGTTTCTGAATAATATTTTTTTCCATTCGAGCTAATAACTTCTGTGAGGTAATCCTGTCTTACAAGCTCTCTTAGAAGAGCATAAGTCTGCTGTTTTATTTCATCTGAAATGGTATCAAATTGAATCCAGATCTCTTTTGGAGTAAACATGACTAGAATAGTTTGTCGCTCAATAACGTGTAAGAACTGTTCTTTAACTGCATTTTTAATTTCTTTCATATGCCTTATCTTGGAAAGATGATAGCTAATTTTCAATTTATAGATTCTAAATTCTAAGTTGTAGCTTACTGAAACCGAGGTATCTTTACAGATTGTATGCCCTTTATCATTAGCTTTAAGTTCATTAAACGCACTCCGAAAAATTATCAATTTTAAAAATTTAAAGGAAAATAATCTATCACTTTTCAGTCGCATGATTCGATAAAAGTAAAATTTCCTGAGATGTATGAATACTAAGGAATCCTTAGTAATAAATCAATTTAAAACTAAGAAAATCTTAGTTTTATGGTTTATATCTGAACTAATGTCACAACATAATTCAAATGTTTTCTCTATACGTTTAAGAATTGCTCGAAAAACAAAGAACTTGTCCCAAGAACGTTTAGGGATATTGGCCGGTATTGATGAATCATCCGCAAGTGCTCGGATGAATCAATATGAGACTGGAAAACATGTTCCTGACTTTCTTATGGCGACAAAAATTGCAGATGTTTTAGAGGTTCCTGTCGCTTATTTTTATACTAATGATGATTTAATGGCCGAAATTATTTTAAAAATTCATTTGATGACATATTTACAGAAATTGGAAGTTTTAAAATTTATTGATAATTCAGAAGAACTTACCGATTGATGTCAATTGATTAGCGCTTATGACGTTTATAAAAGAATTAATTAAGCTTCTTTATCACACGTACTGTATGCTAATTTTAGATCGTAAATACTTTTCGTAAAAAGTATAGATCAACTCCTTGAATAACCACATAAATGTGCTCTAATCAACAATAACGTCAACTATAAGTATTTACTTCTAATCCTTTAACTAGATTATATCAAAGCAGATTCCATCACTTATTAGACATATACTTGGTATTTTATTGTTAATATAGAACATACGGAAGTTACCTTATTTATTAAAATTTAACACTTCTTTAAATAGATAACTTCCTTTTTCTAAGATCAATCTGTGTTCATATATAAGCTAATAGTAATGATTAATTAGATTTTTTGAACATTGAACCGAAGCTAATTCCATTTTCATCTCTTGGACGTTGCCAAGCCTCGAATAAGCTCACCATACTCTTAGCCAAGCTCTTGTCATCACTAATAGAACCTATTGGGAATGAGGTTAAATAATCTGCTTCCGAATCCAATACATGCAGAATTATCACCACAAATTCATTTTCAACTGCAATGATTTCACAATTACCGTCAAGTAACCCTTCTTTAATACCGTAAAAATATTTTTGATGTTCTTTTGCAATGATCTTTCGATAATTTTGTAAGGAAACACGATCTCGCTCATCTGACATCGGTAAAAAACACTTTAGCTGTATTTCATCGTTTTGTTTATTTTTGAGTTGTCCCAAAGCATTGACAAATGTATTAAATCTAAGAGATTTACCCCAAAATGCATCATCTGGAGCTAACCAATAAATATTCTGTACAGGATGATTTTTCGCAAGAATATCTTTGATTTTATTCAATATCAGTTTTGAATTACCTTGGCTATAACAAGGTCCAATAAACAGGTGATTTCCATTATTTGCTTCATTTCCCATAGGATTTAAGCTATCAAATAATGCAACTGATGCTAAAAAACGACTATCTTTAAAATATTGATGCAAATTTAACTGTTCGAAGCCTTCAAGGTTCTTCACGATATCTCGAATATTATTTCCTTTCTTACTCTGACCCAATACCTGATAAGTCTTATCTTTAAGCTCATCGCTCATAATAGAATCCAAGACTTTTATAGGTTGTGGATCGGCTTGAGCATCTATATTAAGGTCTAGCGACTTACGTACAGTGCATTCCCTAACCTTCTTTACAGTTCCCATTTTGTAGATGGCCGGTCTACCATCCATTTTTTTTAGGGTGATAATGTCATCTTCAATGAGTTGATAAAATTGCTTCTGAAATCTATCTCGAACAATACTTTCACTATTTGCTGCATGTTCGCTTGAAGCGATTAGTTTTAAGCCGTACATATTAGTATCAGGATTCTGAGCTATGTAATTAAAATTAGTAAGCTCATAAACTAGACCATGTGTATGTTCCAAGATCGAAGCAACCTTAGGTATAGAATCCACAGTTGTAAAGTATTTCATTGATTTGTTTGTCAAATGAAATAACCCATCTTGTTTAAGCTCAATCTCGTTATTTGTAATCAGTTGATCTAAAACTATCCGTGACTCTCTTTGATTCATACCCAAAAAGTTTGCAATGTTTTTGACCGACATTGGGCTGATACGCAGTAAACGCATAATCATTGAATCAATAAATTTTGGCATTTGGCTTGATGTATAACTGAATTTTATTTCAAACTTCTGTGCCGGAATCAAAATATCAACATCATGATATGGGATGCTGTAATTACTCATGACTGATACCTCGACTTGTCTTTGTTTTGATATTTGCGTTTAATTTGAATTCATTTTTTCTATCAGCAATATATTGGTAACGTGTCCTATCGCTTGAATACTCCTTAATATAGTTAAGCACTTCACCAAGCGGTGATTCTTGATGTTTTGGCATACTCCATAAACGTGAAGCACCAAAAATAACTAAACGATCCATTGCCCTAGATAATGCAACATTAATTCGGTTTGGCATGTTCATGAATCCAATTTTGTTATCTGGGCTATTTCGGGTTACAGACAGAATGATGATTCTATTCTCTTTCCCCTGATAACTATCGACAGTATCAATTTTTACTAATGATCTAAAATCTTCATTCCAAGCTTTCGAATTGAACTGCTTGCGTAAATAACGCTTTTGTTCACCATACATACATATAATGCCAATCGGAGGCTCATTAGGCTTAGATCGTTCTTTTAACTCTTTTAGTAACTCCTCATCTGCATGAATTTTTTCTAACAAACCAATAATCTTACGAGCCTCATGCTTGTTAAAGAAGGTTGTTCCAACACCATCACTAAATTTTTCAGACGTATCGACCCATGTGACAGTAGAACGTAATTCTTGAACCGAACAATGCTGGTATATATTTGGTACGATTCGAACCATTTTCTCTTGGTAAGGCTTACCTAGAGGCTCAATAACGCCTGTTACTAATTCCTCATCATAGAAACACGCAGAAACCATTTCTCCAATTGCTGGAGCCATACGATATTGAACTAATAACTTACCCTGTACAGCCTTACCATACGGCGAATTAAATAATCGTTCAAAATCACTTTTTAAGTTCGCTTCAATACGGTTTTTTGTAAATCCTAACTTTCGACCAAGGGCTTTAGCATGTTCAGGTGAATATAATGGAGGTAATTGTTTATGATCTCCAACTAATAAAATGCGTTTAGCAGATTGCATCGCAATAGCCAATTCTGAAGAAATTGACCTCGCTGACTCATCAATAATGACCCAATCGAATGATTGGTTCGCAATGTCAATAGAGTGATGTCCTATACCTACACAGGTACCGCAGATAAATTGTCTAGTTTTAGAAAGGTATGTTTCGTAATTAGCATTTGGACTATCAATCAGTTGATCATAGTCGAAAGCAATTTGCACCAAGGCTTTAGCGTTATTTGCAGCCTTACCCTGAACCTCAAAAGTCTCGTCCAGCATCTCCCATATTTGAGTTTCTCGATCTAGTATCTGACGACTATTCCATCCTAATAATGAAGTATGCAATTCCTTTGAATAATCCTTAAGTCTTTCGATAAGCTTCGTTGACAGGTTATTCCATTCAGCCTTGGAGATTAATTGATTATCTTCTGATTCTGTTGATATCCACATTCTAGATAAGTGACCAAACAAATGTACTTTTAAAAACAAAGCACATGCCAAATAATCTCTGTCAACGCCTATCGACTGACTCAAAGAAAGAACTCGATCTTCCATTTCCGTTAAGAATAGATTGCGATGTGTGGATATGATCGAATCCGAAAATACATCTTTTAGATTATTCGATACTGCATTCTCTCTGTTACTGAAACGTACAATCTCTAAAGGCGTATTTAGGCGGTGCGAGTGTTTTCTTATTCGTTCAGCAGCAGTATTAACAGCTTCATGTGATTGACTGACCATCAATACATTATTGACGTTTTGTTTTTCAAAAAGAAAGTGAACAAATGCTGCAATAAATTCAGTTTTACCTGTTCCTGGAGGACCTTGTAGAATTGAAACAGGCCCGTAGTTTATTAATTTTCGAAAAGCCTCGCGTTGAAGACTGTTCAGACTGACAACAACCTCACCTTGCTCATTATGTTGATCAAATCTCTCGAAGTCCTTATCAGTGACTGTAATATCATAGTGAGTCGGTCTAATATCTGAATTAGGCTCGAAATATTCTACCAAGTTTGGAATATCTGATTGTCTTCTTAGAATTTGCTCTAAAGCATTTTTTCTTTTCAAGAATGAAGATTTATCAGCTTTTGTTCTTAAATATAGAACTTCACCAACCTTAATTTTATCGGCGTGTTTAACACCTTTAACTCTTAATTCGCCTGCAAGTGAGTTCTGAATATCAATATCACCTACTCGAAATTCTCTATCTTCTCCATTAAAATCAATAGTCTTGTAAATTAGGCTTATAAGTGAATCTTTAGGAAACTTATCTAATACATCATTATCATCTTCATATCTTGCAATGTAAATTTTACTATCAACCAAATGTAATGGTTGTGACAAGACGATATATGGTAATGCCTCAGTCTCAGTCTCTAAAATTGCCTTCCATAGCTTCTTAGTATCAATATTTAGAGCAGCTAGTTTCTGAATATCATCGCTTAAGTTGTCATCTCTAGATTTTGATGAATGTTCTACTGGAAGTTGATTTTCTTGTGTAAATAATTGTTGATCTGCCTTGTAGTCTTCAGATAACTCCAAATTTTTACTTACATCAACACTTTCATCTTGATCATTAGCTTGCTCTTGAAGGACATCATTAATAGCTGTTGAAAACTCATCGATTTTAAAAAGAAATTCTGATAGTTCAGCATATTCAGGTCTACCTACAGAATGTCTAATATCAAGAGCCACATTTATTTCAAGCATAGCCTGATCTATGACGTAATGTGGAACAACGTCTGACTCACGCACTCCAGTTACAAAGCGTATAGTCTTACTATTTGGATCGAGAATAAACTGTATTGACCCTCCAACACCTTGCATCTTAACAATAATATCATTTGCGTTACGTCCCTTTTCTAATGCTAGATAAATACGTTTATTGTCTGCAAAAATTTTAAGCTCTGTAAACTTATCAGGCACAGGAATTCGAAGTGTCGGAGTATCACCATGAATTTGTTCAGTTTCTATACTTTCTAATAAACGGTTTAGATCACCCAAAGGATATTCTGATTCTTTAAGTTCTATATTTACAGCATCGCTAACCCATTTGAATTCTGAACTATCACTTCCTATTTCAAATCCTAGAATTTCACATACCAATACCATAATTGCATAATTTTGGCACTGTTCACTTGTGGGATTATCAATGTAGGATGGGTAATACTTACTTTCGTGATCTAGATATTCATTAATATCAATAATGTCATTAAAAATAAAACTGTTATCATTCAAATTTAATAAGAGGCTTTTTTGGTCAATTCTTCCGATTGGCAAACCTAACTTGTGTAGATGAATGATGGCCTCAATCAAATTAGCTGCCAACAATAATTTTGATTCTTTCGTAGTTTCAATTTGATCAACAGTTATACCTTCAACAAAATTGCTAACTAGAAATAAAGATCTTGATTTTAATGAAATACCAAATCTTTCTATGCTTGGTAAATATGATAAATTTTGGGAGTTAGCTTCCTCAATACGCTCAAAAAAGTGCTGATATTTTAAAATATCGCTAGATGAAAATTCATTTACATGAACATCAGCCCATTCTTTGACACATAAATTACCTGAACGATATAAGATAATATCGTTCTTTTCATCTTCATAAATTTCATCATCTTCTGGATATAATCTATTCAGTCTTTCTGAAGTGATATATTCATTTAAACATGAAATATCGGCTATAAAATCTACGGCTTGAACAGGTCGTTTTGCATTGAACTCTCTAAACAATTGGCTAGCATCATCTATTTCAAGATTGATAGCCTTTCTCACTAAGTTTGCTAACCAATGGTCACCATTAACACATATATTATTTAGAGCTTTTGGGGTTAAACGAATATTCGACCACAAATGCCATGCGATAACCCCTAACATATAGACGTCTTTTTTAAACGCTTGTACATTAGCAATTTTTGATTCTTTCCCATCAGCAATAAATACTAAATCAGGTTGTAAATCACGAATATTATTAGCTATATTTTTTGAATCTGATGTTAAAAAATGTGAAATAGCCACATCTTTTTCAGGCGATATCCAAATACAATGCGAATTAATATCTCCATGTGATATACCTAGGTTATGCATCTCAGAAAACTTGCTGAGTAAAATCTGAATTAGATTTAACTTATCTTCTTCATTCAAATTCGGGCAAATCGTAGTAATAAAATCATTAAATCTAAGATGACTTTGACGATACTCAACCAATTCATTGTACTGTTGAGTAATTTGCTCTTCATTTGGCATGATTAATGGAACAAGTGCCGTATTGTACAAATGGCTGCTTTGTTTAAATTCAGCACTAATAACTCGCTCATGATTCAACAATGCTGCTCTCATTTTAGGAGATTGAATACTCAATTCCTTAAAATTTGAAAACATCCACTGTCTTATGATTGCTTTGTCGGAGCGTGAAATAGTTGAGGTAGCTTCGTATTCGGTATATAGCTTTTTAGGGTGACTTAGAATCTCATCATCTTGCTTATATTTTTGAACAATGATTTTTTTAGGTTGTGTAACTTTCTGCATAAAGACTTTATCAATAAGGTCAAAATCTTTATAAAGATGCTGGGCACTTGGATGTGGCTTAAATTCTTTATTAAATGAATGCTTATCGGCAAATTTTAAGAATTTATCAAGGCTAATGACATGATTTTTTTCATCATCGGGCAGATTTGAAAAATTAACCTTGCCACACATTACAACAAAGAAATACACCCTTGGAACAAAACCAGGATTTCCCTGAAATTTATCTTTGAGCCCCTTTAATTTATTGACAAGGATGAATTGTTTTTGGCGTGTCAATGAAACAGGTGATACCCCCATATCACGCTCGTCCATATACCAATTACCATTGGCAGACTTAATCGATTTACCATTCCAGTTTTTCAATTCAATAACTATGAGAACACTGTTAGTAACTAAGATTAAATCAAACTCTGCTTCTTTTTTTGAAATCTTATCAACTAATGTATAGCCGGCATAACCATACCAAGGACTATTTTTTCGCATTTCATCGTCAACACTAAATGCTTCTTGAATTTTGGAGATAGCTTCAGTTTCGTGCTGATGAAGCCCATTTGCTTGGGTTTTAATAATTAAAGACATAAAAAGTTAAATCCATAAAACATAGATATTGAAAATCAAGTCAATAAAAAAATAGATATTAAGAATTAAATCAATTAAGTGGTAAGTAGTTGAAATAAAATTAATTAATATATGAATATAAGAAATAAACATAAAAATACGTCCTGTAAAAAAACAGATTAAAAAACAAATCCATAAACCATAGACGTAAAAATAAAATCTATAATTTTCTAGACTTGCAACTTTTACTAAATTTAAAACTTGGTGATATAGTTATGGCCAGTACAATTGTGTACGAGCTCAAATTTAGGTAGGTCTTTTTAGTTATCTTTCCTTGGCTATAATTGAGCCATGAATAATTAATTGAATATAAATTATTCATTTTTTCAGAAAAAGTAAAGTATTTTTTTCAATAAATCATACTATTAAGTAAAACTTAAGAAACTAGCCATTAATCAAATTTACATTTTTTACAACTATAAATTTTTGAAAAGACAGTTTTATAACTGATGCTAAATACCATAAAACAAAGCAACACTCTTCTTAAGTGTTGCTTCTTGTGTTGTTTTTTATAACAACAATCATCAATGTTTTAAATTGCAACACAACTTTCATGAAATTATAAAATAATAAATATATATCAATATTTTAATCAGACAACACAGAAATAAGGTACTTATAATGGGCAATAGTGTTGTTAGAACCCATTTAAAGTGTCTATATTCTCACCAATAAAAATGTCTGGTTTATGATGGTTTTTATCACCATGGACTGGATATAAAATATAGATGCTGATCACTATGTCTGATAAAGAAATTCAA
>NZ_VOYO01000040.1:0-10726 GCF_013420255.1 Acinetobacter sp. YH01021 | reverse complement strand
CTGCAATTTAGGAGAGTGTTATGCCAATTCGGTGACTTTTTCTATCTTTTAACACCAATTCCAGTTTTTAGTTGAGTTTGAGATTGGTGTCGAGAGTAGGTCGCTGGTTTGTGCAAAGGTCTCTAGTATAAACTTTAATACTTCTTTCTCGCTATTTATAAAATTATTTATTGCTACTAGGCATATTCATCTTTGAATGATCCATTTTAGAATGGTCCATATTCATCTTTGAATGATCCATTTTAGAATGGTCCATATTCATCATAGAATGATCCATTTTTGACATGTCAGATGAGTTAGGAGACTGATGTTGACTATGATCTTGCTGAGTCTTGTCATCTTTTTCCATTTTACAAGGTTTTGTACAAGGTTTCTGTGCTTTTACCGTTTTAGTGGCACTTGAGGTTGATACATCTTTTGCCCAAGATTGAGTACCAGCAATTAAAGTTCCAGCACACATTAAAATTGTTAGACTACGACGCACTACAGTTTTCATAAGTTTCTCTAAAAGTTAATTTCTTGCTACTACAATAAAGTGAAGCACTGAACATCTAAGTGACTTGAAAATGACATTTTTGTAATCTATCTCGATTAGATGTTTTATAACGTTATTATAGTTTTAATGAATGACTTAGGATTCGGAAATGAGAATACTATTAGTTGAAGATGAACAAAAAACTGGTGATTATCTCAAGCAAGGTTTATCCGAAGCTGGCTATATTACGGACTGGGTTACAGATGGGTTAACGGGTAAACATCAAGCTCTTTCTGAAGAGTATGACTTAATTATTTTAGACGTGATGTTACCTGGACTAAATGGTTGGAATATTATCAATGATATTCGTAGCAGCGGTAAAACAATGCCCATTCTTTTTCTTACCGCCCGAGATCAGATAGAAGATCGAGTAAAAGGATTAGAGCTAGGCGCTGATGATTATTTAGTTAAGCCTTTTGCTTTTGCAGAGCTTCTAGCTCGAATAAAAACGCTCCTTAGACGAGGGCAACAAAGAGAAGATAATAATATTATTAAGATTGCTGATTTAGAACTTGATTTGAGAAAACGTCGGGTAACACGAGCAGGTCAACGCATTGATTTAACGGCTAAAGAATTTGCTCTTATGGAGCTTTTTATGCGTAGAAGAGGTGAAATTCTACCAAGAGCACTTATTGCATCTCAAATTTGGGATATGAACTTTGATAGTGATACAAATGTAGTTGAAGTCGCTATTAAACGATTAAGAAATAAAGTAGATAGTAATTTTACCCCTAAGTTAATTCAAAATATTAGAGGAATGGGGTATGTATTAGAGGTAGAAGATGAATAATAAATTATTCAAATCTATCAGTTTTCGTATTGGTATTATTTTCTCATTATCGACTATATGCATTCTCATTATGATGGGGTTTTTCATCCATAAATTAGTGATGCATCATTTTGAAACGCAAGATCGTACCCAATTAGAAGGTAAAATCCAGCTTATTCAGAATCTTCTCCAACAGCATCCTAAAAATTCTCCAGAACTTGATCTATATTTGAAAGATGCTTTAGTTGGACACCATGATCTTATGGTCCAAATAGAACGACCGGCAGGTCAGATTTTATTTAGTTCAGCATCTTCAATCATTAATACTCAACAGTTAATCAAGTCAGCAAATAACCCTTGGATTAAATGGAAAATTAAGAATAAGACCTATCGTGGCATGATCTACAACACGGATATAAACAAAAATACTGAAATACAATCTGTACGCATTATTGTGGGGATCGATACATCTGAACATCTACATTTTTTAAATGATTTTAAGCGTCAACTTTTTTACATTGGTTTAGCCGGTACGATTTGTTTAATGTTTTTAGGCTGGTTTGCAACCTGGAGAGGTTTAAGACCCGTGCAAAAAATGGCTAAGGTCGCAGAAGGCATTTCTGCCCAACATCTTTCAGAACGTTTAGAAGTTGAGCACACACCAACCGAACTAAAATCATTAGCAATTGCCTTCAATGATATGCTCGACAGACTAGAATCAGCTTTAGAAAGGCTTTCCGATTTTTCATCTGATTTAGCGCATGAAATTAGAACACCGATTAATAACTTAATGACTCAAACTCAAGTATGTCTTGCCCGTAAACGAGATACCAGTACCTATCAAGAAGTACTATTTTCTAATTTAGAAGAATTAGAACGTTTGGCTCGAATGGTATCCGATATGCTTTTCTTGGCAAAAGCAGAACATGGCCTAAAATTACAGAACTTACAGAATATTGACCTGGTTAAAGAAGTTACAGCCTTATTTGATTTCTATGATGCGCTAGCTGCCGAAAAAAATATGACGCTTCAACAAACAGGATCTGGAAATGTCAAAGGTGATCCTGCTATGTTACGTCGAGCACTCAGCAATCTATTATCTAATGCAGTTAAATATGGAAATAAGAATTCTACAATACGCATAAAACTTCAACAGAATTTAGATAACACAATATTTTCAATTGAAAATGAAGGCCCTGAAATCTCTCCTGAACAACTATCCAGGTTATTTGATCGATTTTATCGAACAGATGCATCTAGACAAAGAACAGAAGAAGGAACCGGCTTAGGGCTCGCGATAACAAAATCTATTCTTGATATGCTTGGGGCGACCATCCAGGCTGAATCCCTCAATGGTCGAATCATTTTTACCATTGTTTTTCAAAGTGAATCCATGCAAGGGGAATCATTTTAACTCATTTTTTGAACATCTTCCATTTACCCGAGTTGACCTTACATAAAGCTCAAACTGAGAGCCAGAGCTACGCCAGCACCTATCATGGCAATTGTGTAGCCAAATATGATAGCTCGGCCAAACTGTGCCCCCCCTGTCATCCATGCAATTGTCGCTTTGCTTAACATGTTGCTCAGTGTGGCCAGCCCTAGCGCGACAGCAGCCACATTTGTTGTTAAGCCTTCAGTACTATGCAGGCGGGCAAGTGAGACTAAAATAGCATCTACGTCTGCTAGCCCAGAAATAGTCGATAATACGAAGATGCCGCTGGTGCCCAACCATTGTTTTGCTGCCGGGACCAAGACTGCCATGACAGCCAGGAAAGCAGCGAAGCTGAATGCTGTCCCAAGATCAAAAGGAGCCATTGCTTCTATTGTTCGATCGTTGTTTTCAGCGCTGGTAATTTGGCGTTGTCTCCACAATGCCATACCCAGCAGAAGGATTCCCGCAATCATCATTGCACCACCAAAAGTGCTTAGCAATGCTGGCTCAATGACGCCTATCAGCACAACCATACGAAAAAACATGATGCCACAGGCAGCCAATGTTCCAGAAATAGCAGCACTGACCATGACGGGGTGCTGGCGTGTATAGCGTGCCAGTGCGACAGTTGCAGCTGTAGAAGATGCCAAACCACCCAATAGACCTGTCCAGAGTATGCCTCTTTCTGAACCGGTAAGCCGCATGGCAAAATGACCTGCCAGAGAGAGTCCGGCAATCAGGATCACTGCCCACCATAACTGGTAAGGATTTAATGCAGCAAAAGGTCCCAGACCCGTATTGGGTAAGTAGGGTAATATAACGACAGAAAGTACCAGCAACTGCAGGGATGCGGTTAATTCACGATGCTCTATCAAGCGTAGCCAACCGTGTAAGGTTGGCTTGAGATCCAAAAATACAGCGACGATTACAGCCGCGGTTAATGCTAAAGTAACATTACCATGGGATGCATATGCACCTAAAACTAATGTCAACAGCATCGCGATCGTCGTGGTAGCGCTTAGATTACCGGAAAGTTTTGCGGTACGCGCGTAGGACACTGTTAATAATAAGGAAAGCCCTAATACGGCCGTGACCAGCGGCCAAGGCCCGAAGTTTGGTTGTAAATGACCGAGCACTCCTCCGAGCAATCCTGTCAATGTGAAGGTACGTAGGCCTGCTACTCGGCTGCCCTCGGGCAATTCACGATCGTGCCATCCTCGTTCTAAACCAATGAGCAGGCCGATGGCAAGTGCTGCAATAAGACCTGGTACATCTGGTGGAAGAAAAGAACTCTCTATCATAACTTTTTATTTCGCAGGCGAAGGGCATTCGTGATGACTGAAGCTGAACTCAAACTCATAGCCAAGGCGGCAATCATCGGTGACAACAACCAACCGGTAAATGGATATAGTACGCCAGCCGCGATAGGGATACCCAAAGCATTGTAAAGGAAAGCAAACATGAGGTTCTGTTTCATGTTGCCGACAGTAGCTTCCGAAAGTGAACGGGCAACAGCAATCCCTCGTAAATCTCCCTTGACCAGCGTAACTTGGGCACTATTCATTGCAACATCAGTCCCGGTTCCCATAGCGATACCGACATCAGCTTTAGCCAAGGCTGGTGCATCATTGATGCCATCACCAGCCATAGCCACGATGCGACCTTCCTTCTGCAATTTGCTGACCAGTTCTAGTTTATCTGCGGGTTTGACTTCGCCATGTACCTCATCAATGCCTAGACGTGCTGCGACTGAACGGGCAGTGGTGAGACCATCTCCTGTTGCCATCACGATACGTAGACCCGCTTCCTTCAGGGTGGCAAGTGCTTCTGGGGTATTTTTTTTGATGGGATCGGATACTGCAAGCAGACCGGCCAATTCACCATTGATGGCTAGATGCATCACACTTGCACCTTCCGAACGCAGCTCTTCGGCTTGCGGAATCAGAGATTGTACCGAGATACCCAATTGCTCCATCAGTGCTGTGTTGCCCAAAGCTAACTGACGATCGCCCACTTGACCTCGAACACCAATCCCTGAGCCCGATTCAAAATTATCTGGTGTTTCAAGAGACAGGCCACGTTCGTGTGCTGCGTTTACAATCGCTTCGGCTAGCGGGTGTTCACTGCCTTGATCAAGACTGGCGGCTAAACGTAATACTTCAGATTCGTCAAAATCTGATGCGGCAACTACACGATCGAATACAGGGCGTCCTTCAGTTAACGTACCTGTTTTATCGATGATTAGTGTGTCAATCTTGCGTAGATTCTCAATGGCTGCTGCATCACGAAACAGCACACCATGAGTAGCACCTTGACCCGTCGCAACCATGATAGACATTGGAGTTGCCAAGCCTAGTGCACAAGGACAGGCAATAATGAGTACTGCCACAGCATTGATTAATGCATAAACCCAGCTTGATTCTTCTGGGCCGAATAGTCCCCATCCAAAGAAGGTAAGCAAGGCAATGGTCACTACAGCCATGACGAACCAACCTGCTACCTGATCAGCCATACGTTGCATTGGTGCTCTCGATCGTTGAGCTTGCGCCACCATCTGTACGATCTGGGATAACATGGTACTTGAACCAATTTTCTCTGAACGCATGATCAATGAACCATTGGTATTCAGGGTAGCTCCAATGACTTTATCGCCGATACGTTTAGTGATAGGTAAAGGTTCACCTGTCAGCATCGATTCATCCACTGAACTACTTCCTTCAGTGATTACACCATCCACAGGCACTTTTTCACCTGGGCGAATTCTGAGTAAATCTCCTACATGGACATGCGTTAGAGGAACATCTTCTTCAGTTCCATCAGGCAGGATTCGGCGAGCTGTTTTAGGAGCGAGCCCAAGGAGTGACTTAATTGCAGCAGAAGTTTGCGAACGTGCTTTTAACTCCAATATTTGTCCCAGTAGGGTCAATGAAATGATGACCGCTGAAGCTTCAAAGTAAACAGCGACACGACCCATGGAAATAAATGAGTCTGGGAAGATTTGCGGTGCAATGGTTGCGACCACACTATAAATAAATGCAGCTCCAGTGCCCAAACCAATCAGCGTCCACATGTTCGGGCTGCGATTCACAACCGATTGCCAACCCCGGGAAAAAAATGGCCAACCTGCCCAAAGTACAATTGGGAGTGACAACACCAGTTCAATCCAGCTCTGAACCGCCATATTGAACAGGTTCATTTGATGACCAAACATCGCCAAAAAAGTCACGATGATGGTCAATGGCAGTGTCCACCAGAAGCGTCGGCGGAAATCACGTAACTCCGGATTCTCATCTTCCTCTAATTCAGGAATGAGTGGCTCCAGTGTCATTCCGCATTTAGGACAGTTTCCAGGATGATCTTGCCTGATTTCTGGATGCATTGGGCATGTATAGATGGTCGTACCTGTTGTGCTTGCCGCATTAACGTGTTGAACAGTCTGATGATGCTGTGTATGTGCATCGGCAGTCGTCGTTGCGGGTTTAGCGATATATTGCACCGGGCTGCTATGAAACTTTGATTGACATTTATCACTGCAAAAAAAGTAAGTTTTCCCCTTAAATTCCTCATGGTATTTCGATTCTTCAGTGACGGTCATACCACAGACTGGGTCTTTCAGTACGTCTGTTGTAGCCTGTGCCATATGGTCCTGGTTATGATTTTTTTGATCTGACATAAATAATTCTCTTATGGAAAAGTGGTTTTATGGCCGAATTTTGGAATAAATCTCGGAGTCTGTTGAGCATAGCTGTCATAGACAGCGCCAAACTGTTTACTCATTTCAGCCTCTTCCTTAATTGCCAAGCGGCTGTACATTAAGAGTAGGATTGGAAACATAATCAGTGTCAGTAAAGTTGGCCATTGCAATAAAAAACCCAGCAAGATCATCACAAAAGCCACGTATTGTGGGTGACGTATACGTGCATAAGGGCCTGTGATCGCTAAAGAATGCTGACGTTGCGCGTTGTACAGCACGTGCCATGACGTTGATAACAGGTAAAATCCATAACCCAAGAAAACGTAACTGGCGATATGCAAAATGCCAAAATGTGGATCACCTTTTTCACCTAATAGCGTTGACCACAAGTGACCTGCATTATGAGAAAGTAAGTCAAGTTGAGGGAAGCGAGTTTGAAGCCAACCAGATAACAGGTAAATGGTTAAAGGAAAACCATACATTTCGACAAATAGAGCAATGATAAAAGCCGAAAAGGCCCCAAATGTACGCCAATCGCGCGCAGTGGAAGGTCTAAAAAAACTGAAAGCGAACATGATAAAAACTGCTGAGTTAATGATAACCAGCGTCCATAAACCATAAGCCGATTCCGCATGATTCATGATGGATCTCCTGATAAGAGCTATTTTTTGTTATCAGATATATCGGATTTTTTTTGCTGCGAGTGGTTATGCCCATGACCACCATGCATAAAAATATGCATCAGTGGACACGCTAAAAGGAATAAATAAGGCAAAGCACCGATAACGTGGGCCAAATGTTCTGTTAATAGAAAATAAGCTGCGATACCACCCAGCACGATTAGACCAATGGCATAACGTGTAGACCAGAAGTTAGGTACTGAATTATTTTCTTGGTGTTGGTGATTCATGGTGCTTTCCCCTAATTCATGGGTAACTATTTAGTTGCTGACGGAGGCATACAGTCCATCATCATCTGCATCATGGATTGCATCATGTCCATACGTTTTTCCATCATCTGCTGACGGTCAGCCATATTTGCATTCATGCTTTGGCTGCCCATCTGTTTCATCATACTCATACCTCCTTGCATGAGTTTCATGTGCTCAGCCATAAGTTTCTGACGTTCTTGTGGGGTTTTTGCAGCCATCATCTTCTCATGCATGGCTTGCATCGCCTTCATGTGTTGATCCATTGCAGCCATTTTATCTGTAGCAGTGGTGCTGGTAACTGTTTGCTTAATTGTTACTGCAGATGGTGCTGTTTTTTCAGGGTGGTGATCTTTGTGTTCATCGGATTGCTGTGCAAATGTATTCAATGACGCGGCTGCGATACATAAGCCCAAAAAAATGTTTTTGAATTTCATCATAATTTTTTCCTTTAAATAATTTGGAAGTAAAAGCTATGTTTTAGTACTGAACAGAGTCTAGGAATTTGACTACTAAACTGATGAAATTTTTGGTTATTCTCTGTCTCTCTTAAAAATTTTAGCACTATTAATTAATTATTTTTAAAAATGACAAAAATGTAATTTTGAGATCTTCTCGAAATATATAGTCTATGCTGAGATGACAAAAATTTTATTTAATATTAATCTTTTAAAACTATTAAAGTTGTTATGATTTTATGTGCTTAAAAAAATAAAAATGAAATGATTAGATGACTCCAAGGCTAGTTAGAGACACATTCTTAATGTAATTTACACTGTTATTCCTTTAAAGAAAAAATACAGTTGATCAAAATAGTTTTTTATAGAAAAAAGGGTGGATAATTTAATTATTAAACTTATTGGTATATTTATTAGATAGAAGGTAAAGAAGATTATTTTTAATATTAGGGTTTATAATCCAAATTTCAGAGTAAGGAATCTACTACTTATATAATAGAGATTCCATCTCCAAAACAGTACTACTGTATGAATGAGTTGTATTCAATGCAGGGAAGAATGTAGATCCTTAATACTAACGGAAAATTATTTTACTGAATTTTCATGTAAAGACTCATTTAATTGATCAATCACTGTCGTCCATTCACCATCAGAGTGTAGTTTTTCTTCTAAAAAATGACGTTGAGCATCAGTCCAAAAAATTGCTTGTGTTAAAAAAACATCTCCAGCTAGCTGATGGCTCTCTATGAATTTTGCAATTGCTTCTTCAGTAGAAGCTAAACCAAGCTGTTCAAATAATTTGGTCATTCTTGGACGTGTTTGAGTCATGTGCTTAGCCCACAAATTTATATTAGATCAAATTAAACATAACATGTTTATATTTAAACTAAAATATAAAAAATTAAATAGCTACTATTTTCTTAGACAAAATGATTACTACATTTCATAAATCAACCACCTACATAATTTGTTTGTTAAATGATCATTATTTTTCAATAAGATTATTTTAATAGTTAAAGATTTTAAATTTTAAAAATGACAAAAATGTAATTTTGAAGTCATCGCTCTGTTTCTGTCTCTCACTAATAATTGAAATATAAGAGGAGATGATGTGGTCTCATTAAATATAGATTTTATAAAGTCATCTCTAATGAACTAACGAATCAAGAGGAAACGTAAATGAAATTATTTCAAAATAAAATGACTGCTCTACGTAATGTTGTAGTAGCTGCAACGATGATTGTGGCTACTACAACTACGTTCGCTCATGTGAGTTTAGTGAGTGCGATTCCTGCGGAAAATGCATCTATCCTTAGTCAACCAAAGAACTTGACCCTTAACTTTGGTGCAGAGGTTATGTTGATGAATATTAAGTTACTGGATGCTCAGCGAAGAGATGTTCCTTTAAAATATAAAGTTACTCATGACTTAAAGAAATCCTTTGATGTCGCTCTTCCGAAACTGAAAAAAGGTAAATATACCGTTGTCTGGACAACAATGGGGAAAGATGGTCACAACATGAATGGTGAATATAGTTTCACTATCAAATCAACTAAATAAGAATTGATTACCTTTCAACATGTCAGTGAGGTGCTGGCATGTTGTTCTAGAATGGACAAAAATAATGATTTCTGAATATTGGATGTGGGCCACTTGGTTAACTAAGGTTATTTTATATTTAAGTGTAGCTTTTGTCGTTGGTGGAGCCTTTTGCTATTTTTTACTTAGACAATATCTTGAACTAAAAGAATCGATTCTTAAATATATTACAATTGGCGCTGGATTAGGCCTAATTTCCAGTACCTTGGGATTTTTTATTCTGATTGGTAGTTTTGCCAATACTGGTATTACAGGGATGGTGGACCCCACGTATATTAATATATTGGTTAATACTCCGACGGGGTATATATACGTTCTTCGTTCTATTAGTTTTGCTCTTTTACTTCTTCTCATGGTGGTTAAAGTTAACAGGAACAAAGGTCAGTTTTCTATAATTGAAAGTTCAATATTTTGTATTTTACTTATCCCGATTATTTTTAGTTTTTCCCAGCTCGGACATGTCGCTAATTTAACCTTACTTGCTCAAATTTTATTATCAATCCATATTCTAGTTATGTCGTTATGGATGGGGTCTTTATATCCGTTATGGAAAACCAGCCGGGAAATAAGTGGTTTACCTTTAAAAGATCGCATGCATGTATTTGGACGTATTGCTGCTTTCATTGTTGGGATATTAATCGCCTGTGGCGCTAGTGTAGCTCTTCTTTTAATTAAAGATTTTAATACCTTAATCAATACTGCATATGGCTATGGTTTCATGGTTAAAATGTTTTTTGTTATAAGTATTCTACTTTTAGCTGCCTTCAACAAATGGTATTTCACCCCGCGTCTTCAACATCCTAAATTCGCTAAACACCTTAGTCATGCCATTTTATTTGAGATGTTATTAGGTCTATCAATTCTATTAACAACAGGCTATATAACCACTGTCGTGGGTATTGAATAAGAGAATTTCAAAATAAGGGAATTGAGGAAATTTAACATTACTGCATTTATCTTTTGTAGCTGAGCAATAAAGTTTCTACTGGACTGTCAACTTACGACAATCAGAACAGTAAAATCGCATCATGAGGCATTATACATAAAGGTAGTCACCGGTTTTTAGCTTATCTTCAACCCATAACGGTCTCATCTATTCAGTTCACTACCATTGATTGAAATAACTAATCTTATAAATTTCAGAGTGATCGTAGATGACAAAAATGTCATTTTAAAGTCACATAGAGATGGATCCGTAAATTTGAACAACTCCTATAAGTGATATTCTGCTCCTCAAATGATGTTATAAACATCAATATATGGAGTATTTTATGGCACGTAGACCAAGAAGAAATCATTCAAATGATT
>NZ_VOYO01000039.1:0-12158 GCF_013420255.1 Acinetobacter sp. YH01021 | reverse complement strand
TGAATATCTTGTCTAAAACTATTATTCTGCATACATCCCCCAAATTCATGAGAATTGTATACTTCTATTATTCGAAAGTAATCTTAAGATTTTCTAAAATTAACATAATACACCTTATACGAAATGCGTTATAATTATCCTTATAATTCAACGCTGTAGTTCCTAGTTGATAGCCCGAGTTTCCATGACCGGGCTTTTTTTATGATTTTTCACGTTCCACGCTTATTATTTGATCAATGTTTCACGACTTTGTTCATATCAGTTAAACAATCGTAGTTAATCATAGGGTCTAAAAAAACGGCTCCAAAAGCCCCTTTTCTCCGGTTCCTGGTCAATGTGCTCCGGTACTGGAATCCGCTTATTTTCCACCTGCTCCGGAGTAGTCAATCCGTCATCTTTCGGCTGAGTTTGGATCTCTACTTCTACAGGAGTTTCTCTTGGTTGAGTAGTCAATACATCATAGTTCGACTCACTTTTTGACCTAGTATCTGTTGCTATATCTAATTTTGGGTCGATAGAACTAGTTGTATAAGCTTTTGGAGCTTCTAGTAGGCGTTGTATTGCTTCAATTTGCTCATCTTTAACGTGTAACTGATCATTCTTAGCTTTTAGTTCCTCACGTTGGAACTGCTCACGCTCATGAGCCTGTTCAAGCTGTTTTTGAAGCATGTAAACCTGCTGTTCTAATAGGTGAACTTCTGACAACTTTCGTGTTTCGGTTGTCTGTGAACTGTTTACATTTCTAGAAGGTTCACCAAAGACTCGAATAGCTTCGGAAAGATCAATTTTACCGTCACTATTTTTACTTAAATTACCTTTATTAACTTGCTTATAAATGGCTTGACGAGTTATTCCATAGAGATTTGAAAGCTCAATAACAGATAGTGATTTCATCTTGTAATTTTGGTTGTCCATTATGTGAACTAAAATACATTAACAAACAGTCAACTGCTACATACACAATCGACCTTTATGCCTTAAAGCCTAAATTTTTAAGATGAGGAATAAGTTGTTTTTGTTTTATTGGATCTCGCAGCATATCTTTAATTTTAATAGCTAAGTCGTCATAACTTTCACCTTGTTGTGCTAGGTGAGATACTTCATGTAAGCGTGAAAGCTGATTACCGAACATATTAATTTGTGAATCTGTCAATTTATAAAAATTATTCTGTTCGGATTTATGCTCAATACTTTTTGATTTTTCTTTAAACGTGAAGTGAATGTGTGTGACTTTTCGACCTGTCTTTATTTGCTCGTAAGATACATTTAAAGGGCTATGTTCATTGATTTGAACTACAGCAGTATCAATAACCCATCTCTTTAAATCAGCAGACAATGGATATCTTTTCCCTAACTCCAACATACTTCTTAGAGATTCGATGGAAATCTCTCGTTTTCCTATGGAACGATATTGGCTTAGTAGCTCATAAATACGAATAGCATATGCGCTACTCATACCAGCAATATCAGATAGCGAATACTTAGTGAATTCACGGCTTAGATTAGAAATGAACGGCAAAATTTCTTTAGAAAACCGAATTCCTACAACGCTTTTACTTTCTAAAAAGCGTATGGATTGAATCCATCTCATTTTGATTGACTCATCATCAATAGCTAAATTAATTGATCTGTCATATAAGCGGTTTACACCATCTTTTAGATCTCTATAAGCTGTTTTTTCATGAACCCCAAGTTTTTTTAAATCATCAATAGTTACGCGATAAATTTCATCATCTGTAATATCTTCAGCCCGACTAATCTTACTAATAGCTGCTAAGACAATCCGTTGTTCTGTTGAGCTGAGTTGATATGAAGCCTCAATTACTTGATTTGATTTAACTACTAATTCTTTTTTAGATGTACTCATCATTTTTAATTCGATAAACTAACTATGAGTAATATAATTCTCTCATATTTGGTAGTCAATCCCTCATAGTTAAGTAGTCAATCCCTCATAGTTAGTAGTCAATCCCTCATAGTTAGTAGTCAATCCCTCATAGTTAGGAGCTGAAAGCCTTTCTGTTAAAGCCTTTCAGATAGCCTAAAAGATTTAAAAGATTTAAAATATATTAAAAAGGAAAGAATGAAAAATTGCCCTATGTTTTCGCTACGCTCAAACTCTATTGAATCTCGCTATCGCTCGATTCTTGGGGCAATTTTTAGTAAATCTCGTTATGACTTTAAAAAAAGCACAAACAATTCGGAATTCGCTTCGCTTATAGTGCTTTTTTTACTCGCTTTCGCTCGTTCTAGAATCAAATTTTGGCATTTGATTTACGCTCTTTTAGATTTCACATACTAAAAAACAGTTTTTCAAAGAGTCGAAGCGCGAATTTTAGTTATGCCGCTCGTAGACACTCGCTCGGTATATACCTTCTAGGTATATTGTGAGTTTTGAAATGGATCTTGATTTGTATTTTTGCAAAATAAGCTAAATGCTCTTGTTTTGCGATTACAGCCACTTTATTGATTTAGACGTAGCTAACTCAAAAATTGGTTTAAAAGTGGCTGTAATCGCATTTTATTGCGGTTTTAAGTGACTATCTGCTTCAAAGATATAAAGTTCTGTACCGTGGTCATCATATTCACATAATCCTTCAATAACTTTGATAAACAATTCTCTGCTTCGAAAGTAGTTTTCAGTTCTTGGATGAATATATTGATAAAGCGTGGTGTTACTGACCATTCTGAAAAAATTTTGGTTATTGACGATGGTATTTTTAACTTTTTCTGGATCTATATTTTCGGTTGATAAATTAAGTTTGTTCCAGGCGGCTAGTACTGCTCCACCTAAAGCATATTTGAGCTGATTTTCTGCATTACGTTTCTTTTGGGCGTCTGTCAGTTCTTTATGACTTTTTTGCAAAATTTCGCGCTTGTGTTCATTCTCCAGCCGGATCCGGTTTTCCAAGGCTGCTTTTTCAATTTTCTGGTAAGACTCCAGGGCACGATCCAGGCGGAAGAAATTATCCTGATCCATTTCCTGTGTCAGTAATGCCAGAATTTCTGTTTCGTTGGCCAGAAGGGGCTGCTGGTTTTTATCCTTTAGCTTGATCTGTTCAATGAGGGCCTGTCTTTTTAAAAACTGGTTTTTATCACGGTCTGCAGCTTTCAGTAGATTGAGCTGTTTGTCATTGAATATGCCATTTGCTTGTTGAAGCAAGGTCAAAGCCTGCTGCTGGTTTTTCTTGAGGAAAGGGAGATTTTTAAGGAACTGCTGTAATGTCATGAGGTCATTTGAAGTGAGTATTTTCGCAGGTCTTCCACGGGCCGCCATCGCATTCTCCAGCATAAAATGGGTGAGGTTTTTGTGTTTTCAGTTTAGCATAGGCCGGCACGGGAAGAATTAAAAAAAATGTGGGAACATTTTTTTTAATTCTTAAGCTCGTTTCCGTGTTTTTAATTCGATATAATTACTACGCAATTATATCGAATTAAAAACACTTCTCCTCGTGCTCCGCAGGCTCTGCGAGGCTCCGTGAATTTGAAGGTGGGAATATGTTCTACTGCAATCTGGAACACACAACAAAAAAGGCCGTGAAGACCCGATCCGGAAAAGTGAAAAATGGTGCCACGGCCAAGAACCGGTTTCATTACATTAGCCGGACTTCGCATTTCAGAAATTACAAAGAAAGTGCTTCAGAACAGATTGAGTTTGTCAGATCGGGGAATATGCCGAATTTTGCTGAAGGGAAGCCGGCTGAGTTTTGGGAAGCTGCTGATATTTATGAACGAAGTAATGGCCGCACCTGTTCCAGTATGGTGGTGGCCTTGCCCAAAGAGCTGAGTCAGGCACAGCGGATTGAACTGGCCGAGCAATTCATTAGTGAGTTTGCAGACAGTTACCGCTATCCATTCACCTGTGCCATTCATAATCATGCTGGGTCCTTGGGAGGGAAAGAGCAACCGCATTTGCATTTCATGTACAGTGAGCGGCATGTGGATGGCATCGAGCGGACAGCAGAGCAGTTTTTTAAGCGTTATAATCCGAAGGATCCGCATAAAGGCGGGGCACAGAAGTTAACAGCTGATGTGTTAGGCATGGGAAAGGCGCAGCTGCAGCTGTATCGGCAGAAGACTGAAGAGCTTATTAATGAAAGTCTAAGGTATTATGCTCCCACCAAGATGGTGGAAATCCGGGGCATTCAGGTCGAGGTCCCTAGCCTGGTCAGCTGTTTATCCAATCAGGAATACAATAAGAAGCATGGCACACAGCTGAAGGATGTGCCTGTGATGAATAAGGCCGTCCGTTTTGCGCGTGAGAAAGAGCCAGCGTTAGTGGCCGAACGGGAAAGAATGACTGCTGAAATTAACCGGTTACGTGCTGAAAATAATTATGAGTTGTATCGTCCATTTTATGAGGCTGAATTAGAGAATCGAAAAACCATTGAAGAACAGCAAAAGCAAGTCGAGACTCCACGGACACGGCAGCGATGGTATGCCCAAGAAAAGTTATTGTTTTTACAACAGAAGATGCTGCAAACCTTATTGCAAGATCGTCAAACGACCCAACCGCTTAGGTTGATTCAGCATGATTTACAGACCTATATAGACCTTTTGAATACCGAGTCCTTCGATCGAGTCGAGAGGTTCGAATACTTAAGGGATCTTGGCCAACAATTAGAGGGTTCAGTTATTCAGATCGCCTCTATTGATGAAGAATTGGCATTTATTCAGCGGCAAGTCATCGAACGTGTGCCTTTGCAAATGAGGGAAAAGGCTATCGCTCCTGAAAAGACAAGGAATCAAGATAAGGATAATGGTTTTAGTCCTCGCTTTTAAGCCGATTATTTAAGGCACGCCACTGCATAAGCAGTACTGCTTCTTCATCTTTAATTGTGGTTTCTCCAGACTGGATCCGCTCAAAGCGTTCCCAGGATCTTTTTTCATGGGCTTTTTTTTCTTTGGGGTTCATGCCAAAGGTGGTGATAGATTGGGCTGTTGCCCAATCCTTACGATCCATTTCTTTGAGATACTCACTTGTACTGAATTTTTTCATGGAAAATACTTCCTATAAGGGGTTAACCGAATTATTTGATATCTAATTCCCTAATGTGACAGAACCTAGAATTCCAACTATTAAGCCAAATGCAGAATCTTCTACTTGTATTTTAATAGATCATTCTACTTTTAGATTCTTTTATTTCTAGGGAGGTTACTATAGTAAGGCTATGATTAATATAGTTTTATTGGGATTACTGGCGAATTTTAGTTTCTTGAAGAAAAAGTAATATATTATTTATAAATCAATAGTTTATAAGATTAGTGGCGAACTTTAGATGACAATCTTCTAAAATTGTCATCTAAAATTCGCTCATAACTCATATTTTTTATTTATATCAATATCTTATATGTTGTTTTTTAAGCCTTATTAAATAAGCCTCACAATAGCAATAAATAAGTATAAAGAAACAAGTGCAGCGGAAATTTTAACCCTCTAATTCTTTGTTATTAAAAGCATGCTCAAAGAAGCAAATAAACAATTAGAGGGTTATGCTTTTCTTATCCAATTCACTACACTTTCCATTGTATAAATCATATGAAGCGTGGACACTAGATCCGCGCTTTTTTGAATTTCGCATAAGAGATTTTATGTTAAATATCTTTCCAAAGCTAAATTAAATAAAAATTACGTTTAAATATATAGAAACATTGTTTTATTTCCGAATTAAATAGAAAGTTGTGTATTATAAAGTGTCTCAAAAAAACTCTTATGTGCTTTAATGGTTCTTATATGACATATAAAATTGATTTTTTCCCTCTGGAAGGGACATTTTTTTTAGAAAATTGTGCTGCACTCATTAAAGAAAAAAGATTAGAGAAGAAATTACGTCAGCAGGATATTTCTGAAATGATTGGTATTTCATTATCTACATATAAAAGGATTGAGCAGGGGAATCCCAACGTTGAACTAGGGTCTTTTATAAAGGTTTTATGGCATTTAAATATCTTAGATGGCTTAGCAGAAGTTTTACCTAAATCTAAAAAGATGACTGATTTACAAAGAGTAAGACTGAAAAAAAGTTCCTGGGAGGATTTTTAATTGAAACAGAGCATTTATATTTATGCTCAAAAGCCAGATGCTCTTGAGTTTGAGACTTTAGGTAGGTTAACAGTTGAAAATGGAGAAGGCGAATGGGTCTATTCCCCTATTTATGAGGGACCTTGGGTTCCAGATGAAGTCCATTACCCTTTACCTTCACTTCAAGATCGAGGAAAAATTTTTCCAGTTAAAAATAACAATGGTCTTCCTGGTTTTATTTTAGATTTAGTACCTGATAATTGGGGTAAGTCATTAATTAAAAAAGTAATAAGAAAAGATATTGGGCATGAATTTACGGACTTAGATTATTTACTTTTAGCACAAAATAAAGATAGATCAGGGAACTTAGCTGTTGGAGGTAATAAAAGACCACCTAAAAATTTGACTATTGAAAATTTTCCTAAGTTTGAAAGAGCTGGTGATTTCATACAGTTAGTAGAACTAATTCGATCTGGTCAGGCGGTTGAAAATATTAATTTAGCTCTTTTCCAAACATCTTCAGGTGGTGCAAGACCTAAAATAACATTAAGGGATGAACATGACTTATATTTAGCTAAACCTAAGGATAGAGATGAATTAGTAGATATTCCTAAAGTAGAGTTCTTATGTTTACATTTTGCAGCTACTAAAGGGTTAAATGTCGCAGATCACTCATTGGAAATCATATCTCATCAAGGTAGTGAAAAGAGTTTGCTTGTTTTGAAAAGGTTTGATCGTACTTATAGTAAAGAACATCAAATCTTTGAAAGATATCCAATGGTTAGTGCTTTAACTCTTTTAGATGCTGATTGGCCTATTGATAACAGTAATCGTTGGAGTTATCCATTGTTGGCTAATGAAATGTTAAGGAAAAACATACCATTAGAAGACATACATGAGCTATATCGAAGAATGGCTTTTAATGCATTAATAGGTAATGATGATGATCATCCAAAAAATCATGCCTTTATATATATTGAAGAACAATGGAGATTAGCTCCATTATATGATGTTGTTCCGCACTATGGATATTCACCCCCAAGATTAGCAATGAGAATTGGTGTACAAGATAGTTTAATAAACAGGGAAAATTTTTTATCTCAGTGTTCACAATTTTTATTAACAGAAACTCAAGCAGCTGAAATATTAGATGAAGTTGCTTCGTGGGAAGATGAGTTAAGAGAACTTTATTCTCAAAACTTAAGTTCTCATGATTTTAACTTAATTAACATGGCTTTAGATGGTAATAAACTACTGAAGTAGTATGTATTGATAAAGCCAGTTTATATGTTTGGTTATTAAAAAATCCCAGTAGTAAGACTGGGATTTTTTAATAACATATTTAGATTTCAACACGTGTGGTATTTTTTAAAATCTTCCATTAATGCTGAAGAATCACTAATTAATTTGAGCATGATTTTATTACCGCAAGTTAAACAATACTTATCCCAATTCCTCTCATTTTTAACCTCAAATCTATATTGGCCTTGAGATATAAGATGTTTTTGATTTGCCTTACATTTGTGAGCCCGTTGAGCGATAGCTACACGAGCAGGTATCATCAATGCTCTAGTGCTCATTTGAACTTAATTCCTGCTCTACCTTAGATACTATATGATCAAATACGCTTTCTATAGTGTTTAGTTCGTGGGCTGTAAATTCATGTCGTTCATCTGATTTCCTTTCAACATGTTGGTTTATATGTTTATTTAATAGAGAACATACAAACTCATAGTTGTTCTGCCGAAATGATCTGTCTAAATTTTTACTTGTTGGATTTTTTCCTAAAATAGCTAATATTTTTCCAGTTGCATGTTGTACTTTTTCATTCAAAGCTTGGCGTTGGGCTTGACGTTTTTTAACTTTAGTAACTGGAATTCTCTCTAATTCTAGTGCTTGTAATAAGTCATCAATATTGCCAGATACTCCGGCATTACGCAGATAGCGTAATGCTTCGATTGCTTTAGGATCATCTATTAAAGTTGATGTATCTAATGAGACATCAGACTGTTCTCTAATATCAACTTTCTCAGAGTTTTCTATTCTTGGTTTTAGGATTTCAGAGTTTGTAGAACCTGAAGGAGTGAACTCTTTTTCTGGTAATAGTTGGTCAAAATATGCTTTATCAGCTGAACTAAATTCCTTAAAGTCGGCCCAACGTTTAGCTATATTTGAACCTGCATGATATACAACTATCCCTTGGTTAATCATACTACGAGGAGAGTCTTGTTCAATAACACGCATGATTCTGCCAACAAATTGAATAAATGGAGATAAGTTGGCAAAGACACTAAATACAGCTGCAACAGATAAATATGGATGGTCAAAACCTTCTGTTAGTTTTCTTACTTGTACAATTACATCTAATTCATGAGCTTTTAATTTTTTTAAAACGGCATCATTCTTTTTACTATCTTCTCTTGTATGCACATAATCAGCAGAGAAACCTCTTTCCCTATATGCTTGAACTACTTGGATACAGTGTTCATAGTTTAGAGCAGAGGCAATAATCTTTAATCTATTATCATTGTTAGCATTACGTAGCTCCATAAGTTGATGAATAGAAGCATCAACAATTGTGTCTAAAGTTTCCTTAGATGTGACAATACTTCTACGGAAATCTGCATCCTCCTCTCCTAGTCTTATTACTTCTTCAAGAGATACTTCGACTTCTTGACTGTCTTTATAACGTATATATTTTAATGTTTTAGGATTAAGCCTTATAGCGGTTAACTCTTTTACATATCCTTTTTGAATAGCTGTTTGAACAGGGAAGGTATAAATAACTTCTCCTGACATAATTTTTCCATCAGATCGTTCAGGTGTTGCACTGTAATTTACAATTGCAGCTTGGGAAAACTTAGTTTTCAAATTTTCCCAAGTTTCAGCAACACTATGATGCCCTTCATCAAAAATTATGACATCAAAAAAGTCATCAGGTAGATTATTTAACCAGCGATTATTGTCTCCTTGTAGTTGCTGAATATTGGTAATTACTACATCAGACTCTTCTAAATCAGATAGGTTTGTATCTTTGCTACGAATTTCTACTGGTTCTGGAAATTCATTACCTTTTAACACTGAACATTTTTTATAAAAAGATGTTAATGGTTCAAAATCTTCAAGTAGCTGATTTGCAATAGAAACACCAGGAGCAATTACTAAAGATCTTTTTGACTCAAATGCAAAAGGAGTAAGAGTTATACAACCAGATTTACCACAACCAACAGGAAGCACTATTCCAACCTCTTTATTGGTAGAGGTCTGAAAGTGATTTTTATAAAAATCTTTTAGAGCAAGATATGAATTAATCTGTGGTTCTCTTAGTTTCGGATTATTTTCTATATTTGTTGAAAGTGTCTGAAAAGCATGTGTCATTTTAGAATAGTCCCCTTAATAATGGTCTTATATTGAACTATTTATCATTTTACTCAATAAACATGAAGTTTTAGTTTTTAATTAAGCCAATGAATTAAATAAAAAAGCCCGACATCCTGTCGGGCTTTTTCGTATTGGTTCGCTTGGCATAACTCCTGTCGTGCCGCCGATCCTTGTGCGATTATTTATTTTTATTCTGCGGAACGTCCTGTTCTCTTATGACTTCATGATATTGAATACAAGGGGTTATGAATATCCGCAAAATCCCTAAATCCATGTGCGCTCAGGCGTACAAAATTGGTGAATTTTTATCCCGAGAGTTGTCCGCAGAAATTGGGGATAATTTAAGCAAGCGCTGGCTTGATAACGCAGAGAAAAATGACAAATTGATTAAATATTGATCAATTTTATTGGCAAGAAGTATCAGAATTGCTCAAAAAGAAACCGACTTGTTTCCAAGTCGGTTTTTTGTGGTTTTTTAGGGGGATGAAAATTTTTTAACTATATGAAAAACAAAGATATTTTAAAAAGCATTTCGTATAAGCTCTATTATGTTAAATAATTAAGGATAAAAGCTTTATTACTAAATAGAACAGTTGCTTAAAGCAGTATAGAGTTAAGTTTGCATTTTAATATCAAGTTGTCTTTCAGCACCGATAATCACCATACGAATCCCATTTTCAAAAATGTCATCCGCATTCATATTTTGTAAGGTATTCACTCCTTGGAGCATGAGTGGATATATAGTTGGATCGGCTTCGAATGGTGGGTCTGATCTTATTTCTTCTTGCTGCTCCTCAAGGACCCACCCAACAATAAACCTTCCTAATGTCATAAGTAATGCAACTGCTTCAACAGGAGAAAACCCAGCATGAGATAACAGCGCAACTTGGGCCTCAATCGTGTTGAAATGTCCTTGACTGGGGCTAGTTCTTGCATGTAGACGAGCACCATCACGGTAAGCTAGTAGTGCTCGACGAAAGCTTACAGAATTAGCGAGCAACCAATCTTGCCATGTCATCCCATCGATGGGTAAAGAAACTAAATGGTGTTCATTTATAATGGTTTCCGCCATTGCTTCCATTAACAAGGATTTATTCTTGAAATGCCAATATAGAGTTGGAGATTTAATACCCAATCGTTGAGCTAGCTTGCGTGTGGTTATTGAATCTATGCCTTCTTCATTCAACATATCCAATGCGGTACGCAGGACTATTTCACGTGTCAGACGTTGAGGTGCAATATCTTTTTTACTCATAAATCTATCACTGATAGGGAGTGTGTGAGAGAATATTAATTCTATCATTGCTAGAGAAGGCATTTGTGAAGAAATCATTGAGCGTGATTTTAATCACTATATTTCTGGATGCTGTTGGGATTGGTTTAATTATGCCGATCTTGCCTGAATTATTACGGTCATTGGCTGGAGCTGAAGCAGGCGGTGTTCACTATGGTGCTTTATTAGCTGTGTATGCTCTGATGCAGTTCATTTTTGCACCTATCCTTGGAGCGTTGAGTGACCGATTTGGACGTCGACCTGTATTAATTATTTCAATTGCTGGTGCAACGGCTGATTATCTCCTAATGGCTGCTGCTCCTTCTCTATTGTGGCTATATATTGGTCGTATTTTTGCGGGAATTACAGGTGCCAACATGGCTGTTGCAACAGCTTATGTTTCAGATATTACTCCAGCCCATGAGCGTGCAAAAAGGTTTGGTCTCCTTGGAGCTGTCTTTGGTATTGGGTTTATAGCGGGTCCGGTAATAGGTGGAGTTTTGGGTGAATGGAACTTACATGCACCGTTCTTTGCTGCTGCTTTTATGAATGGGATTAATTTAATAATGACAGCAGTCTTATTAAAAGAATCAAAACACAGCAATAAAATGACTGAGAAGGTTCAGGAGCAATCAATATTAAAGAAATTATCCTATTTGATCACTCAACCTAATATGGCTCCATTGCTTGGTATCTTTTTAATTATCACATTGGTTTCACAAGTCCCCGCAACTTTATGGGTTATCTATGGGCAGGATCGTTATGGCTGGAGTATATTTATTGCAGGTGTTTCCCTTGCTAGTTATGGAATATGCCATTCTATTGCACAGGCTTTTGCTATCGCCCCTATGGTAAAGAGGTTTGGAGAGAAAAATACGTTGTTATGTGGAATAGCTTGCGATGCAATTGGTTTACTTCTTTTATCTATTGCTGTTGAAGAATGGGTGCCTTTTGCGTTGTTACCATTGTTTGCCCTTGGTGGAGTAGCCGTTCCTGCTTTGCAAGCAATGATGTCCAGAGGTATTAGTGATGAAAGACAAGGTGAATTACAAGGGCTATTAAGCAGTTTTAATAGTCTGGGGGCTATAATTGGTCCTGTATTAGTTACTAGCCTCTATTTTATGACTCAGGCATCAGCTCCTGGAATGGTATGGGCATTAGCTGCAATACTTTATGTAATCACCCTACCCTTATTGCTTAAGTATCGCCTGAATAAATATTCTGGAGTTCCATAAAATATTTAATTTATTGGTTTAAAAACTAATGGATTCTATAGTTTATCTAAAATTAACATAATACACGTTATACGAATTCCCAAGGCATGGCTTTTAGTCATGCTTTTTTTATCAAAAGACTATAGCTGAATGATAGCGAGCCAAATCGCATACAATATCTATCATTAGACTTAATGCGATAATTAAATGATATTGTTATCATTAATCTAATAGAATTAAGATTAAATGATAGAAATGAATACACGTA
>NZ_VOYO01000038.1:0-14076 GCF_013420255.1 Acinetobacter sp. YH01021 | reverse complement strand
TCAAATGGCGATTCAGCGTTTAATTGGTTTTGGGAAAAAAGAAGAGTTTAAGGAAATTTTGGCAATTTTAAGAAAGCAGAATCCTGATAGGATAAGGGTTCTGTGAAATTTGTCGTGTACAGAGAATGTAAGTATAAAAATTATCTATGCTTAATAAATATAGAAATATTCATCTTGAGGAAAAACCATGAAAATTATCACAATTTTTAGCCTGATCGCGATTCTGGGTTTAACCGCATGTCAAAAGCGGGACACTGACAATACGAAACAGGATAAAACCACTTCGCCATCTTCTATGGATAAAGATCAATAATCTAAAAAGGGGGGGCGAATCAGTTTTTTATCTCATCGTATCGGCTAGATGAGGGGCATCTAAACGGATTGTTTTTCTGATTTCTTGAAATTTCAGGCACAAAAAAAGCCCTAAAAAGGGCTTTTTTCATTTGCGATTAGTTAGAAGCTAGTGCTTTAACTTGCGCGTTCAAGCGGCTCTTATGACGAGCTGCTTTGTTTTTATGGATGATGCCTTTGTCAGCCATACGGTCGATTACTGGAACAAGCGATTTGTACGCTTCAGTAGCAACAGCATAGTCATTAGTGCTGATAGCAGCTAATGTACGTTTAAGATAGGTACGAACCATAGAACGCAAGCTTGCGTTGTGTTTGCGTGCTTTAACGTTTTGACGAGCACGTTTTTTAGCTTGAGCAGAGTTTGCCACTCGTGCACTCCTTGAAATAGATTGGTCTGGGCGGGCTGAAACTCAACTGAAAACCAACATCAGAGGAATTATCACCAGCCCGTAAACAAGTGCCATATTTTGATTAAACTAAGCACCGAAGTCAAGTCTTGACATGCTTTGACAACATTTTAGATGCAGAAAAATTCTAAAGAAAACGTTAGATTAGTATTCCACCTAGGAGATCGTATAAAAAATGACTAAATCACTGACTCATCCCATCGTGATAGGTGCCACCGGCTTGGTGGGAAAACAACTGATAAAACGTTTGCAAGATGAGCCGACTTGCCAGCAGATTACTGCAGTGGTCAGAAAACATCAAAATGATCTGGATGCTTTGGATAAAGTTCAACAACTGGTACTGGAAGATTTCCTGATGTTGAATGATCAGGATGTCAGCAAGCATAGCCATGGTTTTAGCTGCCTGGGCAGCACCATGAAAAAAGCCGGATCCAAACAGGCATTTTATAGTATTGACTATACCATAAATGCTCACTTTGCAGAGCTGTTACAACAAACTTCAGCGCATTACCTGTTGCTGAGTGCAATGGGTGCCGATCCACAATCTCATTTTTACTATAATCGGGTCAAAGGTGAGCTGGAAGAATATGTACAAACATTGACTCTGGACAGAATCAGCCTGATTCGACCTTCATTGCTCATTGGTGAACGTCCAGAGCAGCGTTTTTTGGAAGATATCGCGCAGCAGGTTTACCACAAAGTATCGCGTTTTATTCCGGATAGTTTTGCGTATAAGCCAGTGACAGCCGAGCAGGTGGCTCATACTATGGTCGAGGCCGCGCTAACTCAGACGGTAAAATTTGAAATTTATGATAATTTACGCATACAAAAAATGAAATGAGGGGAAAACACCGTGTCTACAGCAGCATTTGTTACCTGTGACTTGTTAGATGATCATCCAGAATTAGAGCTTCAGGTGGTGACACCTTGCCTGGATGGTAAATTTTTTAAGAGTTATGGGGCGCGCAAAACCTTTGGCGGTCAGATTGTGACAGTAAAATGTTTTGAAGATAACTCACGTGTGAAAGAGTTGTTGGCCACAGATGGAACCGGCAAGGTGCTGGTGGTGGATGGTGGTGCCTCAATGCGCTGTGCCTTGATGGGTGACCTGATAGCAGAATCAGCGGTAAAAAATCACTGGAATGGCGTCATTATTTACGGTTGTGTCCGTGATGTGGATGCGATTGCTGAACTTGATCTGGGAGTGCATGCATTGGCGGCTATTCCACAGAAGAGCAACCGTAAAGGCGTGGGTGAGGTCGATATCGCTCTCTGTTTTGGTGGGGTCACATTTAACTCTGGCGATTATGTCTATGCGGACAATAATGGTATTGTGGTGTCCAAAACAGCCTTAGTGGCTTAATCGGCCAGAATCTGCATTTCTGCATGAAAGAATAACAACAAAACTGATTTATACCCGAAAAGACAGAATGCTTACATTCTGTCTTTCAGTTTAATAAAACAAAAAACAGGAAAATAGTATGTTGAGTCATCAAATTAAAGTTGTACAAGCTTTGGCCTCTTCAATCGCTGAAGGTGGACGTGGGATGGTGGGTACACCGTTTCCAAATCAGCCTGAAAAAGCCTTGAAGCTCTATGAATACGAGGGTTCACCATTTTGTCGTCGGGTGCGTGAAGTCATGACCTTGCTAAATCTGGATTATGAAGTTTATCCATGTCCACGAGGGGGTACTCATTTCCGTCCTGAGGTGCAGCAATTGGGTGGAAAACTGCAATTTCCTTTTTTAGTTGATGAAAATACCGGTGATCGACTCTATGAGTCTCAGGATATTATCGATCATCTGTTCAAGCATTATGGCAAAACCGGCAAAACTCCCAAGAAATATGCTCACTATCCTAAAATTCCAGTGGCTGCAATTGCGGGAACCGTCCTCAATGGTTTACGCGGCGGAATGGTGAATCCCAAGATTAAGGATCGGCCAACACCTGAACTGTTATTAGAATTATGGGGCTTTGAGGCCAGTCCTTATACCCGAATTGTACGCGCCGTTTTGAGTGAACTGGAAGTGCCGTTTGTTTTTCATAATGTCGCTAAAGAGCGCTGGCAAGATTATGGACCGGCCAAATTGCGTTTAAAACCGGGAAAATATGAACCACTACCAGGCGGTAAGCGTGAACATTTGTTTGAAATGATGGGAAATAATATTCAGCTGCCTTATCTGGTCGATCCAAATACAGATACCAAAATGTTTGAATCGGCTGAGATTGTGAAATATTTAAAACAACAATACGGTACTGCTTAAAGTAGGAAACTTGCGTAACTTCAAAGATTTTCTATCTAGAACTGCCATCTTATTAACGGATGGCATTTTTTTATTTGTGTTTAGTGTGAGAGATATTATGTGTCTCTAATGCGCATAAAACCAAATCTTATAAATAAATGAAAAAAATCATGATTTTTAGAGCTTTTTTGTTTATATTTTAATCTTCAATGGGGCATAACAATAAATATAAGGGGCGTGCTTATGACAGCACCAGAGGCAGTCTTGCCAGTACCTGTATTAATCGTTGAAGATGAATATGTCATTCAGCGCCGTTTAAAAATTATATTAACCAATCTGGGGTATAACGAAGACGTTCTGCTATTTGCCAACACGGTTAAAGAAGCATATTCCATAGTTCAGCAACAGCCGATTGCACTGGCCTTAGTAGATTTGGGGTTGCCAGATGGAAGTGGGATTTCAATTATTGAAAAAATCCGCGAACAGGACGCACAAGCGTTGATTCTGGTGGTGTCTGCCTGGAGTACCCAAGATAGCCTGTTTAGGGCAATTCAGGCCGGTGCGACCGGTTATGTGCTGAAAGAACGGGATGATGTTGAAGTCGCCTTGGCTATTCGCAGTATTTTGCGTGGCGGTGCACCGATTGATCCCTTTGTTGCCCGTGAAATTTTAAAACAGATTTCTATTCCCACCATTTCAGGAACAGTAGAACAGAACAGGCCAGCTGCGGATCAGGAAACGCTCACACAGCGGGAGCAGGAAATCCTGTCCTTGGTTGCGCAAGGTCTGAGTAATCGTGAAATTGCCGAGCAGCTCTGTGTATCACGCTATACCGTCGAAAGTCATATCAAGCATATTTACCGCAAACTCTCGGTCAGTAAACGTACCAAGGCGGTCAGTACCGCACGGCATCTGGGAATTCTGTAATGTCATCTGCCTGTTCCAGAAGCAGCAAACGGCAGCGACTGAAATGGATCGGTGTTTTTGTCCTGTGCAGCTGGCTTTGCTTGTTCTGTAGGATGAGTCAGGCACAAAACCATTTTCAGATTAATGATCTTTGTCAGGTGAAGATCGAATATATTCAGAAGGTTCAGGCTCAGGGTCCTACCGAGATGCCGACATCAGGCTGGCAAAGCGTACGTTTGCCGGATAACTGGCAGAATAACTGGAAGAATTATCATGGGGGTGCCTGGTACAAGATTGTCTGGCGTTGGTCATGCCAGGACAATATTCGCCTTGCAGAACCGGTTGCCTTTTCCATTGATTATATTAATTCGGCAGGTGCCGTATTCCTGAATGGTGACTTGCTTTGGTCTGACCGGAACTTGCAAGAGCCCTTGTCGAAAAGCTGGAATATGCCGCGTTACTGGGTTTTCCCGATTAGCGGTTTGCGTAAAGACAGTAATGAAATCCTGATTTATGTAAATGGCTACAGTTTCCAAAGCGCGGGCCTGGGCAATATTCAGTTTAATAATGTGTTGGTGAATAGCCAGCAGTATTTGGAAAAAATCTGGGATCGCCGTACCGTATTCCAGATCAATATGATTTTCTCTGCCACGATTGGGCTGATCTGTTTCATTATCTGGTTATTCCGGCGTTCAGAAACCACTTTTGGCTGGCTGGCACTCAGTTCACTGTTGTGGATTCTGTTTATTTCCAATGTCTTGACTACAGAAAATTTTCCATTTCACTCCACGATTTCGGCAAGTAAAGCCAACATGCTTTTTTTTGTTGCCTATATCCATTGCTTCTGTCTGTATCTGATCCGCTTTGTAAAACAGAAATTTAAGCAGTTGGAGCGAGGATTTATTCTGGTCAGCGTTCTGTCTAGCTTACTGGTTATGATCAGTCCCTTGGATTATCTGGAGCAGGTATTGGGTGGAGTGTTTATCTTCTATGTATTGCTCTTTGTCAGTTGTACTGTGTATATCAGCTATCAGGCCATCAAAACCCGAAATGGAGAATATCTCTTCCTGATGCTATGTCTCTGGGGGATTTTGCTGTGTGTAGTCATCGACCTGATCATGTTGAACCAAACCAAGGTCAATGAATTTTCCCCTTTATCGCCCTATACCTCACCGATTATTACCCTGTTTGTGGTGCTGATTATGGGCACACGCTTGAATCGCAATGTCAGGAAAATCGAAAAATTCAATACCCAGTTAGAACGTAAAGTCCAGCAGGTCAGTGCCGACCTGAATAAAAGCCTGAACGATAAACATCAACTGGAGCTGGCGAATGTTCGTCTGCAAGAGCGGATTAATCTGTCACATGAACTGCATGACGGGTTGGGAGGGTCTATTGTGCGTTCCATGATTCTGGTGGATCAAAGTAGCGAAACAGTTTCTAAACAGCAGTTTCTTTCCATGCTGAAACTGCTCAGAGATGATCTCAGACAAATCATTGACAGTGGTTCATCTATTGAAAATAAAGTCCCACAAACGCCGGTACTCTGGATCGCACCGGTACGTTATCGTTTTACCCAGCTGATGGAAGAAATGGGGATTGTAGTTGAATGGTCATTTCCAAAAGTCTGGCAGCGTGAACCGACGGCATTACAGTGTTTGACCTTGATCCGAGTAGTCGAAGAAAGTCTGACCAATATCATTAAGCATAGTCAGGCCAGTCAGGTAAAAGTCAGTCTGGAATATTCCCAGCCACATCAGCTTACTTTAAGCATTCAGGATAATGGCATCGGTTTCGATGCTGACATGGTGCAAAAAAATGGTCTGAGTATTGGAATGCGCAGCATGAAAATGCGGGTTGAGCGCATGGGAGGATTGTTCCAGATTGAATCTGAACAAGGAGATACGCTGATTCGTGTTGTATTAGAGCTGTATCAGCCTTAATTAGTTAGAATTCTAGACTCTAAAAATAAAAAAGAGGATCATGTGATCCTCTTAAAATTATTGCCTAAATAGAACCGTGGAAAGATTACTCGTCTTCTGGCGGTGGAACCAGCATCAACACGGCTTCATTTAATAATGCAGCAACATCTTCCAGAATTTCTTCATCAGCGAAGTCTTCACCGAATAACAGCGCTTCACCATCTGCAAGCTGTTTGAGTTTTGCGGTAAATGTCTCAGAGATGCACACACCCTCACCATTTGCCCAGAACAGAACGTCGCCGTCCGTTTCAGTATAAAGCAGGCGTGACGCAGGTTCGAGCATCAGGCTATAGCCCTGATCGAGTGCTTCTTCCAGATCACCTGTACCGATTTCTTCTGCTTCAGGCAGGTTTTCAGGATATTTAGGTTCGGACATCAAGCTCATGATGGCATCTTCGAGAACATTGGAATTATGCAGTTGCTGCATGATGTGTTCTTTCAGATATTCCAGCTCATTGCTGCTCACTTCACCGATAGCACCGACTTGATCACGGATGATATCCAGCAATGGGTTACGCAGCGTTTCATTTTCAGAGAATTTATCCCCGACACGATCCATCATGTCACTGATATTTGGCATGCGGAAACCGAATGAATAAGTCAGGCAGTCATCTTCAGCCACGCCGTAATGAGCCAGACCAGGCGGCACATAGAGCAAGTCGCCAGGTGCCAGCACTTCATCAAAGTTCATTTCTATTTCAGGCAATAATTTAAGCGGTTGACCCGGAACAAATGGAGTTTCGGTATCACACATTTGCCCAAGCTGCCAGCGACGATGGCCATAGCCTTGTACCAGAAACACATCATAGAAATCGAAATGCTTGCCGACTGAACCGCCTTGCGGTGCATAAGACACCATGATGTCATCGCGACGCCATTGTGGAATAAATGGGAATTTTTTCCAAAGTGCCGACAGGTCAAATGAATAGTGATCTACAGCCTGAACCAAAAGCGTCCAGAGCTTGGGCATTTTCTGGAAATCTGCTTTGAGCAAAGGTGAGGATTTTACGCTCCATTGATTCGGATCACGATCTTTCTGCTTGATGAGACGGGCAGTGACATGTTCTTCAAGCGCAAGTTCCATCACATCATTGGGTTCAAGCAAACTGGCGATTTCAGGCATTGCATTACGCACCAGTAAAGGTTTCTTTTGCCAGTATTCGCTAAGGAATTGTTCAGCGGTAATACCGCCTAGTACGTCTAAAGGTTGAGACATAGAGTAAAGCCTGAATTTAAAGGGAGAGATTAAGGAACCAGAATTTTTAATTCACGAAGAATATGACAGAGCTTGATCATTGGCATGCCCATCAGCGTGGTCTGATCTTGTCCGATCATTTCTTCAAACAAGCTGATACCGAGGCTTTCACATTTGAAACTGCCTGCACAATGCAAAGGTTGTTCAATTTCGACATAACGCTCGATTTCGACCTGAGACAGTTTGCGGAACTTGACTTTATAGTGTTCAACCAGACTTTGTTCAAAACCGGTCGATAGCTGCTGCACACTGAGCGCAGTACTAAAATAGACAATCTTGTCCGAGTTGGCTTGTAGCTGGCGAATGGCCTTTTCAGTCGTTAACGGTTTGCCAATAAAAATATCCGGCGCACCTTCACGCCATGCCACCTGATCTGAGCCGATCACAATCGCTTCTGGATTTTGTTCAGCAATATATCTGGCTTTCTCAAAAGCCAGTCGTTGTGCCAGATCATCTGCGTGATTTTCCCCGCGAGGAGATTCATCAATATCCGGTACCATGGAAATATAATTAATATGCAGACGATCCATCAGCGCTTTGCGGGTTTGACTGGACGATGCCAAGATAATCTGTGCAGAATTCATTAGACAGCATATTCCTCAAGAATATTTAACGGTACATACGCCAGAACAGCTTTGTGACAGGCTTGTAGCTTGATCGGTGGAGCTTGACCCGCTTCATAGGCTTCGACCCAGCGCGTTACGCAGATACACCAGAAATCGCCAGGTTGCAGGCCCGGGAAATCCAGTTCGGGCAAAGGCGTAATCAGGTCATTACCGACTTTTTGAGAAAAATTCAGAAATTCTGAGGTCATTTGCGCGCAAACCGTATGCTGGCCCAGATCGGTGGTCGCAGTATGGCAAAAGCCATTGCGGAAATATCCGGTAATCGGATCGAAGCAACAGCTGGACAAAGGCTCACCTAACACGTTCAAACGGTTAAGATTTGGATCAGGATGTATCGACATAGGGACTGAATCTAAAAGAGGCTTTTTTCTATCATAACAAAACTTTGGCATTCATAATGTTTTCTGCAAAAGATGCTAACCTTTTTCTGCATAATCATTTAAAATCGCCTGGTTTTAATATCTATAAAGTGAGCTCTACATGAACTTTCAGCGTATGACTGACCTCGATTTAGCAGGTAAACGTGTTCTGATCCGTGAAGATTTAAACGTTCCTGTTAAAAATGGTGTGATCACCAGCGATGCGCGTCTTCGTGCAGCATTGCCAACGATTAAAGCAGCACTAGAAAAAGGCGCTGCAGTCATGGTGTATTCTCATCTGGGTCGTCCGGTTGAAGGTGAGCCTAAAGCTGAACAGTCACTTGCTCCTGTAGCGGCTTACTTGACTGAAGCTTTGGGCCAAGAAGTAAAACTGTTTACTGACTATTTAGATGGCGTTGATGTTCAGCCAGGTCAGGTAGTTCTACTGGAAAATTGCCGTTTTAACGTCGGCGAGAAGAAAAACAATCCTGAACTTGCAGCAAAATATGCAGCATTGTGTGATGTATTCGTGATGGATGCCTTTGGTACAGCACACCGTGCAGAAGCATCTACTGAAGGCGTAGCGCGTCTGGCTAAAGTTGCAGCTGCAGGTCCTTTACTGGCAGCTGAACTTGATGCGCTTGGTCGTGCACTGCAAACCCCTGAAAAGCCAATGGTGGCGATTGTTGCAGGTTCTAAAGTCTCTACCAAGCTAGATGTTTTAACCTCACTTTCTGACATTTGTGATCAATTGATCGTCGGTGGTGGTATTGCCAACACGTTCCTTGCTGCGGCCGGTTATAACGTGGGCAAATCATTGTGTGAAAAGGATCTGATCGATACGGCAAAAGCCATTGCTGCAAAAGTAGCAGTTCCACTTCCTACTGACGTTGTGGTTGCAGATGCCTCTGAAATTAACTTTGAAGACTTCCTGGGTTCATTGGCTGCTGCAAAAGCAACGGTGAAAAACGTTGCAGATGTTGCTGATAACGACATGATTCTGGATGTAGGCCCAGAAACTGCGAAAGCATTTGCAGAAATCCTGAAAACCTCTAAAACCATTCTTTGGAATGGCCCAGTCGGCGTATTTGAAGTAGATCAATTCGGTGAAGGTACTAAAACTTTATCTTTAGCGATTGCTGAATCTGAAGGTTTTTCGATTGCGGGCGGTGGGGATACACTTGCTGCGATTGATAAATATGAAGTGGCTGACAAAATTGGTTATATCTCGACGGGTGGCGGTGCATTCCTTGAATTCGTTGAAGGTAAAACCCTTCCTGCTGTTGCAGTACTTCTAGAACGTGCTTAATTGTATGTCCTAAGCTAAAAAGCTGGCCCAGTGCCAGCTTTTTTTATGTCATTTTTTTGACAGTGAAAATTTACCCTTCATGGCTTCGTCATTAAAATGCAATAAATCTGTCATAAGATGCAGTCATTAAATCACCAAATGACGAGAATACGTGATGAAGAAACAGTTAACTATTGCAGTATTATTAGCAGCATCTCTGGCATTGACTGCGTGTGCAAAACAGGAAAGTGCACCAGAAGCTGAAGCAGAAAGCTCGGCAGCCGTGGCAGATCAGGCTGTAACTCCAGAACAGCAAGCTGCCATTGATGCCATTGACCAGCCAATTTTAGATGAAAAAAATACCGATATTCCAGCTGAAGTTGCCAATGCGCCAGCCGACGAAGCGACTGCAGACGAGTCAGTTGCTGCGACTTCAGAGCCTGTAGCACCTTAATCCGGTTAATGTGACACAAAATCCCTGCAAATGCAGGGATTTTTTTTAAATAGTGTTATTTGTTGCTGAATTGAAACCTTTGAACATGTAGAATATGTGGCATTCACTGGGAGGATATTATGGCTCTTATTTCATTGCGCCAGCTCTTGGATCACGCCGGCGAACATGCTTACGGCGTACCAGCATTTAACGTAAACAACTTAGAACAAATGCGTGCAATTATGCTTGCAGCAGATGCAACCAATTCACCTGTTATCGTACAAGCATCTGCGGGTGCGCGTAAATATGCAGGCGCTCCGTTCTTGCGTCACCTAATTTTGGCTGCAATTGAAGAATGGCCACATATTCCAGTGGTAATGCATCAAGACCACGGTACCAGTCCTGACATTTGTCAACGTTCAATCCAGTTAGGCTTTTCATCAGTGATGATGGACGGCTCACTGGGTGAAGACGGTAAAACACCAACTTCATATGAATATAACGTTGATGTGACTCGCCGTACAGTTCAAATGGCACATGCGTGTGGCGTATCTGTTGAAGGTGAAATCGGTTGTTTGGGTAGCCTTGAAACAGGTATGGCGGGTGAAGAAGATGGTGTAGGCGCAGAAGGCGTACTGGATCATTCTCAACTCCTGACTTCAGTTGAAGAAGCGCGTAGCTTCGTTGCTGATACCAATGTTGATGCGCTTGCAATTGCAGTAGGTACTTCACACGGTGCGTACAAGTTCACGCGTCCACCTACAGGTGATATTCTTGCGATTGACCGCATTAAGGAAATTCACGCAGCACTTCCAAACACGCATCTTGTCATGCACGGTTCAAGCTCTGTGCCACAAGAATGGTTGGCAGTGATTAACCAGTATGGCGGCGACATCAAGGAAACTTACGGTGTTCCGGTTGAGCAGCTGGTTGAAGCGATCAAACACGGCGTGCGTAAAATCAACATCGATACTGACTTGCGTTTAGCATCTACCGGTGCAATGCGTCGTATGATGGCAGAAAAACCAAGCGAATTCGATCCACGTAAATTCTTCAGCGCAACTGTAGATGCAATGAAGCAAATCTGTATCGATCGTTACGAAGCTTTCGGTACTGCAGGCAATGCAGACAAGATTCGCCCAATTTCTTTAGAGAAAATGGTGTCACACTATAAATAATTCCCAGTGAATCATTTATAAAAAAAGCCCACTGCAAATGTGGGCTTTTTTGTAGACTCATAAATATCAAGAATAAGAGCAGCATATGGAACTGATTTTCGCAGCAGCGCTATGCAGCGTTGCGGTCTCAATATTATTAAAAGTCGCCAAAAATAAGGACTTGAGTCAGATACACATGATTAGCTGGAACTATATGACAGCCAGTCTCTTGTGTTTTTTCTGGTTTAAGCCTGATATTCAGCATATTTCAATGTCTCAGACACCTTGGTTGCTTATTCTGGCTCTGGGCATTTTACTTCCGAGCGTATTTCTGTTTCTGGCCAAGGCTTTGCAAACGGCTGGAATTTTAAAAACCGAAATTGCCCAGCGACTCTCGGTAGTTTTGTCACTGGCTGCAGCCTATTTCATTTTTCAGGAACAATTTAATCAGCTGAAAATACTCGGGATCGCTTTAGGCATTGGCGCAGTGTTGTGCATCCTGTTTTCACATCGACAAAGTACAGGACAGGGCAATCAGGGAATGTTGTATCTGGGCTTGGTCTGGGTCGGTTATGCGCTAATAGATGTATTGTTGAAATATACAACCAGTCTGGGCCTCCAATTCGCGGTGGCGCTGAATCTAATGTTTGTTTGTGCCCTGATCATTTCGATGGGCTATCTGTTAATCAAATATAAAAGCTTGGGCTCGATGCAGAATATCGGCGCTGGTCTGTTATTGGGTTTCCTGAATTTTGCCAATATTGCTTTCTATGTCAAAGCCCATATGCTGCTTAAGGATTCACCTGCGATCGTCTTTGCTGGCATGAATATTCTGGTGGTGGTATTTGGTGTGATAGCAGGTCTGGTATTCTTTAAAGAACGGCTCAAACCTGCAAGTACTCTAGGATTACTGCTAGGCTTGACTAGTGTGATTTGCCTAGCTTATGCAATGTCTGCTTGACATAAGAGGATGCAAATTCAATCGGATGTCGGAGCAGGTCACCTGCTTCGGCCAGTCCAAGCAATAAACCGGACTGTTGGCAGTCTGGACAGTGCGGATAACGATGCTGTTGCTCTTTATAGTGCTGGAGATAAATTTTATCGCAATGATGGCATTCAAATTTCAGGGATTTGGATGTAAGGAGCGACATAGATGACCTCTATTGTTATTCTATTAGATGTAAATTAAATAAAGCAAAAAATAGGCCCGAATTGACATGGAAAGGGGCGCTTGACCCCTTTTATAGCATAAATTCCTTACAGTTTGGTGAAAATATCTTCAGCGGCAAGACGTGATTTAGGGAGTTTGGCATTGAAATCATTTTCACTGCGATAGCCTAAAGTCAGCAATACAGAAGGGATCAAACCCTGTTCTGCAAGTTGTAATTCTTCACTAATCATCTCTTCGTCAAAGCCGCCAATTGGTGTGGCATCAACCCCTTCAATTCCGGCAGCCAAGAGCATTTGACCGAGTGCAATGAAGGTCTGGTTTTCAGCCCAACGCTGAATATCACCTTTTTCATTACGATAATAATGAATATAACCTGCACGGGTATTTTTCTGACCTTCTTTGGCTGATTCATCTTTAAAACGGCCACTGAGATCATCGCGGTTCAATAAGTTTTCTAGATGCAACTCATTAATATCGGCCTTGGTGCAGAATAAAATGGTATGTGAAGAATCCAGAACTTTGGGTGCATTGTAGGCATAAGTACCAACCAAGGCTTTGGCAATGCGCTGTTTGGCGGCATCATGATCGGCAATAAAAAAATGCCAAGGCTGAATATTGATCGAAGAGGGTGCCAGACGCAAAATTTCTAACAAGCGTTCAAACTGTTCTGCTGGGATTTTCTTGCTAGGATCATAGGCTTTAGTGGTATAGCGGGTCTGTGTGATCTTGAGTAAATCCATCAATGGACTCCAATCTTTTTAAATAAACAGCGAGTAGAAGTTTTAAATATATACATTTTTCACATCCCCTGATTATTACAATAAAAAAGCATCAGGCAAAGCCTGTTTTGAGATGATCTTGAGCTGGATTCAAGCAAAACTTAGAGTTAAATCAGATTAAAATCCAGTTTTTGTCTATTGGCACTTTTAAGCGAGAAGCGTTTAATAAGAGGCATCGCCAGCAACATGCAAATAGGTTAGCGGATGCAAGTGACCAATTACTTTAAACACAAACTGAAAACCCAGCAGCAAATCGGCTTATGGATTGGATTGGCAGATGCCTATGGAACCGAGATTGCGGCAAATGCAGGTTATGACTGGCTGCTGATTGATGGTGAGCATGCACCCAGTGATTTGAGAACGACTTTGTCGCAACTGCAAAGTATTGCTGCTTATCCCTCGCAAGCAGTGGTACGACCACCCATTGGTAGCGTACAACTGATCAAGCAACTCCTTGATATCGGTGCACAAACGCTGTTGATTCCGATGGTAGAAACCGTGGAACAGGCCGAACTCATGGTCAGGGCAGTCCGTTATCCGCCTGAAGGAATTCGTGGCGTTGGTGCTGCACTGGCACGTGCCACCCGCTGGAACAGCATTCCAAATTATTATCAGACGGCACATGAAGAAATCTGTTTATTAATCCAGATTGAATCGGTCACAGGACTTGAAAATCTGGATGCTATTCTTCAGATCGACGGGATTGATGGCGTGTTTATTGGCGCCGTTGATCTATCTGCCACTATGGGTTATCAAGGTGATCCGAATCATCCTGAAGTACAAAAAGCTGTAATTGATGCAATCCAGCGGATTCGTTCTGCAGGCAAAGCTGCAGGAATTCTGTCAACCCAGCATGAAGTGACGCAAAAATATATCGAACTTGGCACTGAGTTTGTAGCAGTGGGCGTAGATACCAGTATTTTGATGAATTCCTTGCGTGATCTATTGGGGAAATATAAAAAGGATATCAATGTGATTAATCCGACTAGCGGTTATTAGGGTGTGTTGACACTTTTAGCTTAAAAAAATAGCGAAGTAGTAAAATCAAATCGCCAAACCCAATTTTACTATTCGCTATGCCTCGTACCATGCTGACAGATCAACACTGGCAAAAGTTGA
>NZ_VOYO01000037.1:0-15366 GCF_013420255.1 Acinetobacter sp. YH01021 | reverse complement strand
TTGAATTTGCTGCCAGATATCATCGGTGAGAAGAGTACGTGCCATTGAAAAAATATAGAAATCAAAATAACTCAAAGGAGGATTTTAAGTATTTAAAACCAATTTTTCAAATGAGGACACGCCCTAGAAAAAATCCAGTTCAGTAAAATAAAAAAAGAGGCTTTCGCCTCTTTTTCATCTATCGGAATTAATCTTTATTCATGATGAAAAAATATTCACGATAGTATTTCAATTCCGCAATCGAATCACGAATGTCATCCATCGCCAGATGCGAGGCATTTTTCTTGAGACCGCTCATGATTTCCGGGCGCCAGCGTTTGGCCAGTTCTTTCACTGAAGATACATCCAGATTACGGTAATGGAAATACTGCTCCAGTTCAGGCATCAGGCGGTGCAAGAAACGGCGATCCTGACAGATCGAGTTACCACACATCGGTGAAGATTTTGGATTGACCCATTTTTTCAGGAATTCAATAGTTTGCTGTTCGGCATCCTGAGCGGTCAGTTTACTGCGACGTACACGTTCAATCAGACCAGACTGGCCATGCTGGCGAGTGTTCCACTCATCCATGGCATTTAACAGACGTGCAGGCTGATGTACCGCAAGCACAGGACCTTCTGCCAAAATATTCAAATTGTCATCGGTTACAATTGTTGCAATTTCAATAATTTGATCATTGTCTGTGTCTAGACCTGTCATTTCAAGGTCAATCCAAATCAGGCGGGTATCAGCGGTGCTGCTCATAAATGTGCAATCTTATTGGGTTTAAAAACAACTATAGTAGCAAATTAATTACATCTTGGGTGTCATTCGGGGGCTGCTTCATGCTATTTTTGCCATCTGATTTACCCGGTTTTTTTAGGATATGAATGGCCTTAATACGTAAGCGTCGTCTGACAGAGCAACAACAGCGCCGCATTCAGAAACAACAGAAAACACGTCAAGAAGATCTCGATACCTCCAGTGATCTTGAAGGTTTAGTGGTGCAACATTATGGCCGCCAACTTGAAGTGCAAGCTTTGTCTCGCCCTGACATTCACCCTGAAAAACCTGTGGTCGCCGATGGTGAGCCTGAACCTTTCTGGAAAGAGATTGAACTGGACAGCGTCTGGCGCTGTCATACTCGAACCAATCTGGATTTATTGGTCACGGGTGACCGGGTCAAATGGCAAGCCGATCCGAATACCGGTTTAGGAATTATCACCGCGATTCATCCCCGAAAATCCTTATTGACACGCCCCGACCGCTATCACAAGGTTAAACCGGTAGCGGCCAACATTTCACTGATTGTGATCGTGTTTGCACCATTGCCTGAGCCAGCGCCGGGCCTGATCGACCGTTATCTGGTGGCCTGTGCCGATGCCGATATTCCTGCATTGCTGGTGATGAATAAAGCCGATTTGTTAAAAGAAAACGATCCGATTCTGACTCTGCTGCAAGAATATCAAGATCTCGGTTATGAAGTGATGCAGACCCAATCCGATGGCGACCTGACTGCACTGTCTAATCGTCTGGAAAATGAAACGGTGGCTTTCGTCGGTCAATCTGGTGTGGGTAAAAGCACGCTGATTAATGCGATCGTGCCGGATGCCGCACAGAAAACCAATATTATTTCGGAAAACTCGGCACTTGGTCAGCACACTACGACATCAACGCGCTTGATCGGTTTTGGTGAAGGTGCCGCCCTGATTGACTCTCCAGGAATTCGTGAATTTGGCCTGTGGCATCTGACTTTAGATAAGGTACAAAGCGGCTTTCCTGAAATTGAAAACCTGCTCGGCCATTGTCAGTTCCGTAACTGTACCCATAAGCATGAAAAACAATGTGCTTTGCGTCAGGCTGCTGCCGCAGGTGAAATTTTACCGCGCCGACTGGACAGCTATTTACGTTTAATCGACGAAATCACTGAAGCACAGCAAAAAAATTAATTTTCTTAACCCTTGGCCCTTGAAGCGGTGATTTTGATCACCATATTTATGAGCTATACTCTTGGCAATTTTAAAATTGTAATTAGGTGAATTGTGGAACGTTGGTTCGAGTTTATGGGGAATCACCCCTTCTTATTTGGAACACTCGCGGTATTAGTGGTTTTGTTCTTCATTATCGAAGGTCAACGTAACGGTCGCAAAATTTCTCCGCAATCGCTGGGAATTTTAGTCAAAGCAAAAAATGCCATGCTGATTGATTTACGTGATGCCAAAGACTTCCGTGAAGGTCATATCAGCGGCAGCCGTAATATTCCATATAGCCAGATTACAAAACATGTTGAAGAGCTGAAAGCATCTGATCGCCCTTTGGTGTTCATTTGTAACCTTGGACAGGTGGCTGGTACTGCATTACAGCAGGTTGGTCATGCCGATGCCTACCGTCTTGATGGCGGCGTCAGCAACTGGAAAGCTCAAGGTTTACCTTTGGTGAAAAGCAAATAATCCACGAACAGGAGATTGATCATGGCTGAAGTTACTATTTACTCGACGACAGTGTGTCCTTATTGCGTGCGTGCAAAACAGCTACTGGAACGTAAGGGTGTGGCATATAAAGAGATTAACTTGTCTCAAGAAGCGCCTGAAGTACGTCTTGAATTGATGCAGCGTACCAATCACCGTACCGTGCCACAAATTTTTATTAATGATCAGTTCATCGGTGGTTTTGACCAACTTTATGCTTTAGAGCGTGAAGGCAAACTTGATGAATTGCTGGCTTAACCTTACTAAAATTATCACTTCATATTAAGGATCAAAAAATGAGTGAAGAACAACAAGCTCAAGCACAATTGGCATTAGAGCGTATTTACACCAAAGATATTTCTTTTGAAGTTCCTGGGGCGCAAGTTTTTACCAAGCAATGGCAACCTGAGTTAAACATCAATCTTTCTTCTTCTGCAGAAAAAATTGATGAAACTCATTTTGAAGTAGCTTTGAAAGTCGTAGTTCAAGCAACCAACGAAGGTGATACCGCGTTTATCGTTGATGTGACTCAAGCTGGTATTTTCTTGGTGGATGGCGTTGAAGAAGAGCGTCTTCCATATATCCTGGGTGCATACTGTCCGAACATCCTGTTCCCGTTCCTACGTGAAGCAGTGAATGATATGGTGACTAAAGGCAGCTTCCCACAGTTGCTACTTACACCAATCAACTTCGATGCTGAATTTGAAGCCAATATGCAACGTGCGCAAGCCGCTGCTGTGGATGGTCAAGCTTAATCGCTATCCTTCAAATCTAAAAAAGACCGCTTATGCGGTCTTTTTTATTGGTAACTTCCCTCTCCTCACAGAAGATGAGAAACGCTGTTTCGCAAGGGGGAGAGGTAAATAAAAATCCCCTCATCCCGGCCTTCTCCCAAAGGAAGAAGGTGAAAAGTAGGGTTTTACTCTGCATCCGCCATCAAATCAGCGCTCATCCCAACAGTGTTAAAGCCGGCATCAACATACAGGATTTCACCAGTGATTCCGTTAGCCCATGGCGAGCACAGGAATAATGCGGCATTACCGACATCTTCAATTGTCACATTACGTTTTAATGGTGCAACTTTCTCATTCAGGTCAAGCATTTTACGGAATGATTTAATACCGGAAGCTGCCAAAGTACGGATTGGACCCGCAGAGATCGCATTCACGCGAATACCTTCCTGACCCAAGCTAGACGCCAAATAACGTACGCCAGCTTCTAAAGAGGCTTTGGCCATACCCATCACGTTATAGTTTGGCATTACACGCTCAGAACCTTGGTAGGTTAATGTTAGCAAACAACCTTGACGGACTTGTAGCAAAGGTTTTGCCGCGCGTGCCATTGCGATAAAGCTATAGGCACTGATGTCATGCGCAATATTAAAACCTTCACGATCCGTGATTTCGGTGAAGTCACCATCCAGCGTATGTGCCGGTGCAAAACCGATAGAATGCACTACGCCGTCCAGACCATCCCAGTGTTTGGCCAGTTCAGCAAATGCATAGTCAATTTCAGCATCTACTGCCACATCACAAGGAAAAACCAGTTTCGAACCAAACTGTTCAGCAAAGTCATCTACCCGCTTTTTCAGCTTTTCATTTGGATAAGTAAAAGCCAATTCAGCACCTTCACGATGCAATGCTTGAGCAATACCAAAAGCAATCGATAATTTACTCGCAATGCCCGCGATCAAGAAGCGCTTACCCGCCAAAAGTCCTTGTGCCATGTGAATCTCACCTAAAAAAATGTATATGGCATGATGCCAAGTCTGGAGCATTTTAGAAATTGCATAATGCACCTTTTTTTCTATTTATGATGAACTGGGAATTTAAGACCGAGTTAAGAGCGTTAACTTAAATGGCCAGATGCAGGGCCTGATGAGTATTTTGCCAGAGCTGTTCAGCCAGTTCCTCTTTGTGCATATGCAGGCTCTTTGCCAGTCCTTGCAGCACATAAGGTAAATTTGCAGGTGTATTTCGGGTACGTTGCTCGGTCGAGCTTTGACAACAGAGTGGTGTCATATCCGGACAGTCAGTTTCTACTACCAGATGTTCCGGTCCGACATACTGCACCACTTGATGCAGTTTTTTGGCATTTGGATTGGTGATTTGCCCGGTGATGCCCAGTTTGAATCCCAGTTTGATAAAGGCTTTGGCTTCCTCAACCCCACCACCAAAGGCATGCGCAATGCCGCCCTGTTTAAACTGCTGCTGTTTTAAAATCTGCAAAACCTCCGCATGGGATTTACGGATATGCAGCAAAACCGGCTTATCGAATTGCTGTGCCAGTTCAAGCTGTGCAGCAAAAAAATCTTTTTGTTTCTGGAAAATTTCAGCCTGTTTGTGCTGTTTAAAAAAGGTATCCAGTCCGATTTCACCAATGGCAATACAGTGCTCATTTTTAAGCAGCTGTTCCAGCTCCTGTAAATGATCAGTCTGATGCTGTTCAATATAAAATGGATGCAAGCCCGGTGCTAAATGACTTTGCGGTGCATTTTCCAGGTCATTGATAAAGTCGTGAGTTCCTAACAGATCAGCAAAACGGTTTTGTAAAAAACCAATTAGAACCAGATGCTCGACACCTGCCGCTTTGGCCGCATACGCCAACTGTTCCCGATCAGGATCAAAATCGGGAACATCAAAATGGGTATGCGTATCAAACAGTTTTAAGGTCATTTGGCTTTTGCAGCAGATGCTGGCTGTGCCTCAGAGGCAGCTTTTTCAGTTTTAGGCAGATATTCAGGTTTCAGTACACCTTGTAGCTGCTCATAAGGAATCATTAAACGTGGCAAGCCAACCACATATGGCCCAATTTCATATTCGGCATATTGCAAGACCAGACCTTGTTGAGCCAGATAGAAATTATCGGTGAGTTTGAACTTCCAGGCCTGCTCATATTCCGCCACATCTTTGGCCAGATTGGATTCTACCACCCAGTTTTTAAACGCATCATAAGCACGCGCTTCCAGTTGGGCTTTCTGTTTGGCCGCAATAATGTCATCCAGCTTGACCAGTTTTTTCTGCTCCAGATCAAAATTATAATAAGTCTGTGCAGATGCGCCGTGTGCTCCTCCCAGATAATAACTGCTGTTCAGAACCACGGTCGCCAAAGGATCTCCTGAATTCAAAATCTTGGGCTTAATCATCAGGCTAATACTATGACTGGCACTCAGGGCCTTGAGCTCTTTATCCAGATTCAAGAAAGTTTGCATATAAGGTTGAGTTTGCTGCTCAAGCTGCTGTTTTGGTGTCACCACTGTTGCTAAAGCAGCTTTGGGTTCAGAGGCGGCAACGTCTGCTTCGCTGGCAGCGCTCACTTTTGCCGGTTCAATCGCATCAAGAGACAGGATATTTTTCAACTGTTGCAGAATCTGCTGGTCGATCCATTCATCAATAAAGCTCTGATTACTGTTCAGACGTTCGATCGAAATTTCCGGACAGCTTTTGTCTTCACATTCTGGAATCGCCAGCTTGAGCTTTTCGGTATCGCCGCTGAGTTTAAGTGCTTCAGCTTCGGCTTGTAGCACCTCGGAAGCACTTGATTCTTCCGGCTCATTACTCTTCGGCTGACAGGCACTCAGCAAGATCGCTGATGCCAGGATGGATAGACAAAAGATATTCTTGTATTTTGGCATTCATTCACCTTTTTGGAACCTGTACGCTTGCAGGATCATGAGCTTTAAAACATATGCTGATAGATATCAGCTTTCAAGACCTGTTGTGTTTGTTGTTTTGTTAAATAAATATCCAGTTGTTTGGCATCTTTGCTAATTTCATGGCTGCGAAAATGCAGCCCAATGCCTTCCTGATCAAAGAACCAGTCAGCCTGTCCCCAATACAGTTTTTTCGGCGCTTTCTGCTGAACTTGCTGATCGTTTTCTTTGAGCCATGTATCATAGGCTTGCTGAATAATCTGATCCATTACTAACTGTTGCTTAGGATCGACAATATCCAGTGGGGTTAGCATTTTCTGCTGGCGACGATCAGCCACAAAAAAATAATAGCGCTCATGCACGCTGACATTTTCCTGTTTGGTATCGACCCCAATCTGCATCAATACATATTGATTGCGTTGGTAAGGAATACGGGTATATAGCGATAACTCATAAGCCTTGTTCAGATTGAGCTGCGCCTGCCACGCATCCGATTTTTTTACATAGGCATTGATCGCCTGCTGTAAATTCATGTCCTGTTTCAAGCCGATTTGATCCTGAATCACTTTGGCCTGCTGCTTTTCAATCCATTGGTTCATCCATGGATCAACTGTATGCAAGGTCTGAATATCCAGATTGATACAGTTTTTATTTTCACAAAATGGCAAGGCAATCTTGGCCGGCTGCTCTTGAATATTCAGATAAGGCAAAACATCTGCGGTCTGCTGAGCTGCGGTCATTTTCTCATTTTGCGGAGTATTAACAGGCTCTTTTTCGCTTTGATCACAGCCACTCAGGACAAGACTTAAACCAATCACAGAACCGAGGACGACTTCCTTGCTGAGCTTCATTCTCTTTGCTATATCTATCGAGTTATTAATTGCTTAAATGTAGCATAAAATAAAACAGCTTCCGGAGAAGCTGTTTGATATTTTTAAACTTTAGCTGCGGAACGTTAAAGTTTAGTGTTCACGCGTATTGTGGAACACGATGTCCGGATAACGTTCTTGCATCAGCTGCAAATTCACGCGGCTTGGTGCGAGATATGTCAAATGACCACCACCATCGACAGACAACTGGTCATGAGCTTTTTTCTTGAATTCGTTGAATTTCTTCTCATCATCGCAAGACACCCAACGTACTGTGTTGATGCTGACCGGTTCGTAAACACAATCAACTTTGTATTCTTCTTTCAGACGGTAAGCCACCACTTCAAATTGTAGCACACCTACAGCACCAACGATCAGATCGTTGTTATTCTGCGGCATGAATACCTGGGTTGCCCCTTCTTCTGAAAGCTCTTTCAGACCTTTTTGCAGCTGCTTGGATTTTAATGGATCCTTCAAGCGGACACGACGGAACATTTCAGGCGCAAAGTGTGGAATACCGGTGAACTGAAGTTTCTCACCCGAGGTAAATGTATCGCCAATCTGGATGGTGCCATGGTTATGCAGACCAATAATATCACCCGGCCAAGCTTCTTCCAGATGCTGACGATCACCGGCCAGGAAAGTTAAGGCATCGCTGATGCGCACATCTTTATCCAGACGCACATGCTTCATCTTCAAGCCTTTTTCATACTTGCCTGAACAGATCCGCATGAAAGCAATACGGTCACGGTGCTTCGGATCCATATTGGCCTGAATCTTGAAGACGAAACCGGTAAAGCCTTCTTCATCCGCTTCCACAACACGATCTTGGGTCGGATGGGCTTTAGGAGATGGCGCATATTGACTGAAAGCATCCAGAACATGGTCGACACCAAAATTACCCAAGGCTGTACCGAACAACACAGGCGTTTGACGACCCGCCAGAAATTCTTCGCGGTCTAAAGGCTCATTGGCCATTTGTACCAGTTCAAGCGATTCTTCAAATGCCGCCCAAGCCAGTTCACCCACTTTCTCACGAAGATCAGGATAGTCATAACCATCTCGCACTTCGATCTCGGTAATGACTGAACCGAAACCGGCTTTATACACGTAGAATTTTTCTTCGATTAAATTGAATACACCGGCAAAATCACGGCCAGTACCGAGCGGCCAGGTGATCGGAACACATTTAATTTTCAGAACGTTTTCGATTTCATCCAGAAGCTCAAGCGGTTCACGGATTTCACGGTCCATTTTGTTGACGAATGAGATGATCGGGGTATCGCGCATACGACACACTTCCATCAATTTAATGGTTCGGTCTTCGACACCTTTTGCACCATCAATCACCATCAGCGCCGAGTCTACCGCGGTTAGGGTACGGTAGGTATCTTCCGAGAAGTCTTCATGTCCCGGGGTGTCCAGAAGATTGATCATCTTGTCTTTAAAAGGAAATTGCATCACCGAGGTGGTAATCGAGATACCACGCTCTTTTTCCATTTCCATCCAGTCAGATGTTGCGGCCCGGTCAGATTTACGGCTTTTTACCATCCCGGCCACCTGAATAGCCTGACCCCATAACAGCAATTTTTCTGTCATGGTGGTTTTACCGGCATCGGGGTGGGAAATAATAGCGAACGTACGTCGCTGGGCGACTTGTGCCGCCAGTTCTTGCTTAAAGCTCATGAAATACACCTACTGCTCAATGCACAGCATTCGAGATCAAATTCGATCAATATGAAAAAAATTGGCGATATTGTAGCAGAGTTTCAGGGTGGAGTTCCGTGAGCCATGTTGTCTATCTATCCTGACGCTCAATGAATTAGAGCGCTATTCATGGAATTGTAAGTTTTCTAGTCGTTGTTCATCTCCCGGCAAGCCCAGCAAAAAGCCTTGTAACTGTTCACAACCGAGCCGGGTTAAAATTTCTGCTTGCGCTTCTGTTTCAACACCTTCGGCGGTCACCACCAAGCCCAGTTTTATGGCCAGCTGAATAATGCTTTCCAGAATCATTTCTTCTTTGGAGCCGACTGCCAGATTTTTGATAAATTCCCGGTCAATTTTTAACTCATCTACGGCGAAATTCTTTAAATAGAGAAAACTGGAATGCCCTGTACCAAAATCATCAATGGCTAGACGGATGCCCATTTGTCTTAAGCGCTTAAAGCTGCGCATACTCACATCAATATGATGCATGGCAGTCGATTCAGTAATCTCGATCATTAAATGCTGAGGACTGATTTTATATTGTGCAAATAACTTTTCTAAAGTACTAAACAGATGCTTATGTTCAAATTGTACCGCAGACAAATTGACCGCGATAGGGAAAAATTCAGTATGTGTCCGTTGCCATTTTTGAATCTGCTGACAAGCCAGTTCCAATGCCCCATAGCCCATTTGAATAATCAATCCAGTTTTTTCAGCCGCATTGATAAACAGATTCGGGCCGAGCAAACCAAACTGGGGATGGTTCCAGCGAATTAATGCCTCTACCCCACACAAGCTACGATCCTTGGTCCGAAACTTGGGCTGATAAAACAGCACAAACTGCTGCTCTTCCACGGCTTTATATAGGTCATTAATCAGGGTGCTTTGGCTTTTGCTTTCATCCTGGTCGGTAGAATAATTAAAGACTGAATAGGTATTGCGTCCCTGATACTTGGAACTCAGCATCGCGGCATCAGCATTGACCAGCAGATCCTGTAAATTTTTGCCGTGCTCCGGATACATGGCAATACCAATACTGCCCGAGATATGAATACTCTTGCCTTCAATCAGGAAACTTTCCTGAATCAGTTCAAGAATCTGTTCTGACATTTTTGCAGCTTTGGCGACTGAAGTTATTTTCCAGTACCAGCAGAAATTCATCCCCACCGATTCTGAGCAGCTTGGAATGATGGCCTAATAACAGATGAATCCGCGTGGTCAATTGAATCAGCAACTGATCGCCGACCAGATGGCCAAACACATCATTGACTGCCTTAAAACGATCCAGATCGATATATAAAAAAGCAATTTCATGCTGCTGTTCGGACTGACCTGAAAACAGCAGATTTGCATATTCAGCCAGATACAAACGGTTAGGTAATTTGGTCAGATTGTCCTGAATGGTCTGATTTTCAATTTGTTGATTGGCCCATGCAAGCTGACGGTTGCGTAATCCCACACGCAGTTCGGATACGACGATACACATCAGCGTCACCAGCAGCAATCCACTCATCAGTATCATGGCCAGAAATAGCTGATCATGTGCCTGAACTAATTCCGGTGACTGTTGCACATGGGCAGCAGTAAAATTGAATGACATCATGCTAATAGAGTGCATGCCAAAGATGCCGAGTGCGATCACACCTGCTACGAGAACTGCCCGGAAAAATGACCAGGTACTTCTGGTACTTAACCAGAGGGTAAACATAGCGGCAATACATATCACCAGAACAGATAGAAGCAGCGCCCCCCAATCCAGCTCGTATTTATTCAGCACAAAACCTGCTGTCAGCCCGATAAAATGGATCAACCAGATGAGTAGGCCCAATAGTATGGCGGTTAGCATTAAACTGAAGATTTTAAAGTTTGGCTGTGAAGCGCCTGAAGCAATTTTTTTAATCCGTGCGATGAGAGAGCAAGCGACCAATGCAGAAAGAACGGACCCGATGAGCAGACCAATATCATGCTGAATATCAATCATATAAAATATTCCCCAGCGGTGATCATTTTTATTATGCTCTGCACTGATATTTCCATTTTCACCCGGTCAAATTTGAGCTCAGTAAAATCTCAAGACTGACCATCTATGCAAGCCAATTGGTCTGCAACAACATCAGTCTTAACTAAAATTTAGAATTTATATTTCTTTCTTTTGAAGTTGAGAATTGCCTCAAAAATAAGACTCAACAGAAAAATAAAATACAACTTATATATTAGAAGTGTTTCAAATTTAAGCAAATATTTAACTTCATTTTTTTAGCTCATTTATTCGATCACCATCACAATTTTTTTCTTTTTATTTAGACAGATGGTACTTCATAGCAAAATTTTATTTGTTCTTTCGTGCAGATTTGCAAAATAAAAAAATAGCCTGTCGAAACAGGCTATTTTTATCAACGACCAATGAGGCTAAAACTTAGGGTTTTGCTTGTAATTTAGCATAGTCCAGTAACACATTTGCCGCTTCAATCACAAACGCTTCTTCTTCAGGCAGAGCCGGACGTTCTTTGGCCTTCATCTTGGCACGTGTTTCAATCAAGGCATCCAGTGAAGCCTGATAACTTTCCCAGTTTGGATAAGGTTTCAGACCTGTTGCAGCACGACGAGTGTTTTCTGCGTCCAGCGTTTTTTGCTCCATGGCAATCAACTCAGCTTTACGCTGTTGCAAGTCCAGTACCTGACGTTTCTCTTCTTCAGCTTTCTTCATCACGGCTTTACGCTGTTCTAAATACTTGAACTGAGAATCCAGTGTGACCCGTTGCTGAGAAAGTTTAGCCAATTCAGGAACGTATTTCTGTACTGCACCTTCGCGTTTAAATGGTGCCGTTGGAATAGTATCCCACTGCAGGGCATTTTTGGCCTTACGCTCACCAAACTCCTCGTTATAAATATCGACCAGTTTAATGTCCGGAACGACCCCTTTATTCTGGGTACTGCCACCGGTCACACGGTAGAATTTACGCTGCGTCAATGTCGCCTGACCATGCGCCAAACTATCCAGTTGCACCTGTGCTGTACCTTTACCGGTGGTGGTACTACCAATCACAATCCCGCGTTCATAATCCTGAATCGCAGCAGAGTAAATTTCACTGGCCGATGCAGAGGCAAGATTCACCATCACTGCCAGTGGACCTGCATAGGTTTGTGCGCCGCCATCATCATCCTCAAAGACGCTGACATTGCCATTGCCATCACGGATCTGTACCACTGGACCAGACTTGATTACCTGCCCCAACATACGTGCCACTTCTTCCAGTGAACCACCTGGGTTATTCCGCAAATCGACAATAATCCCGGCAACATTCTTCGCCGCGAGTTCTTTCAAGGCTTTGTTGGTATCTTCAGATACCGAGCGATAATCCGTACCGGCACGGCGTGCACGATAGTTCAGATAGAACGACGGAATTTCGATCACACCATATTGATATTTTTTACCGTCACGTTGAATGTCGACTACACGTGTACGTACCCCAGCATCTTCTTCCTGAATCACGTCACGGGTAATAGTCACATTACGTGCCTGCCCCATGGCAGCACCCGCACCGAGTAAGCGTAAAGTGACTTTCGTGCCACGTTTACCACGAATCAGACCGACAATTTCATTACTTGGCCAGCCAATGACATCAACCATCTGCTCGCCGTCTTGCGCCACACCAATGATACGATCACCTGATTTCACCTGACCAGATTTGCTGGCCGGACCACCTTCAACGATGGTTTCAATCTTGGTGTAATCTTCATTGCCACGTTCTGGACGAATCGATACGCCGACGCCTTCCAGCTGTAAAGTGGTCTGACGATTCAGTTCCATCGCATCCACAGGCGGGAAGTAATTACTGTGCGGATCATAAGTCAGCATCATCGCGTTCAGTGTCTTGTCGAGCACATCATCACTTTTGACGCGGCTAAGACGTTCCAGCTGACGGGTATAACGCTTGGTTAAGGTTTGCGCAGGCGTTAGATCTTCAGGACCCGTGAGGTCTTGTCCATTGGCCAATTCCGGATTGGCTTTCAGAGCTTTCTGCTTGGCCAATTCCTCTTCTTTACTGATGGTCAGATTGATCAGCTGAGACACCAGCATTTTTGACCAGTGCGCGCGCTGTTCAGCTTCAGTTTTAAAGAAAGGTGCTTTTTCACGATCCGTTTCGATATAAACATTTGGCTGATTCAGATTCTGCGGTTTTTTCAGCTCATTCAACATGTAGGTGTAGAACTGGTGCAATCGCTGTTGATATTGCGCATGCATTTCATAAGGACCAGACAAATTGCCGGCTTTCAGATTGGCACCAAAATTGGCACCATAGCGTTTCTTATAGTTTTCAACTTCTGGAGCCAGAAACAGACTGTGCTCCGGATCAAGACTATCAATATAGAAATCAAAAATACGCTGCGAAGTCTGGGCATCCAGACGCATATTTAAATAGTGCTGACGGTCAACCAGGGTTGCCAGCTGACGTGACACCAGCGCCTGCTCTTGAGATGGCTGAATTGCTTTACTGACCACTTCATTACTATTGGCCGCAATCGCATCATTCACTACATGGGTAAAAAAGAATCCACCTGTCGCAATCGCAACTGCGCAAGCTATAGTTTGAAATTTCATAAATAATTCGTACTTCCTTGGCCTAGAGACCAATGTGACCGTGTTGCTTTTCGACCAGAATTTAACGTATTCAGCATCTTAAACAACTTAATATGTTTATGTCGTGTAGTTTTATCATATTCTGTGCTGACAAAGTGTAGCAAATCATTGCAGAATTCAGGTATTGTTTTCTCCGAAAAACTCTAAAACGGATTCCGCATATGATTGGCGCATTGATGCTCGACATCGCAGGCACAACCCTCACTCAAGAAGATATTGAACTATTAAGTGCGCCGCAAGTCGGTGGAGTGATTTTATTTGGTCGCAATATCGAATCTCCGGCCCAAGTCCGTGCTTTGACCGATCATATGCGTCAGGTGCGTCCTGATATTTTAATTGCGGTCGATCAGGAAGGCGGTCGTGTTCAGCGTTTAAGACAAGGCTTTACCCTACTGCCTGCCATGGGAAAATTTGGCGAACTTTATACGAGCGATCCACAACGTGCCCTAGAACTGGCTGAAAAATGCGGCTGGCTGATGGCGACTGAAGTGCTGGCTGTTGGCATTGATTTCAGCTTTGCACCGGTACTGGACTTGAATGACATCAGTGATGTGATCGGTGATCGTAGCTTTGCCCAAAATATTCAGGACATTATTCCACTCGCCAGTGCATTTCTAAAAGGTATGAAACGTGCCGGTATGGCTTCAACTGGTAAACATTTCCCCGGTCATGGCTCGGTCAAAGCGGATTCGCATGTTGCTGCAGCAATTGATACGCGCTCCTATGCAGAAATCCAGCAAAAAGATATGCAAACATTTATCCAACTGCAACCACAACTGGATGCATTGATGCCGGCTCATGTCATCTATAGCCAGCTTGATCCAAATCCGGCAGGATTCTCGGAATTCTGGATTCAGAAAGTTTTACGTCAGGAGCTGGGCTTTGACGGTGTCCTGTTCTCGGATGATTTAAGCATGCAGGCAGCATGTGTCGCAGGCGGTGCCGATGCCCGAATTCAGGCCGCCCTTAAAGCTGGTTGTGATATGGGGCTGGTCTGCAATGATCGTGCGGCACAATGTATAGCACTGGAAGGAATTGAAAATCTGCCCCTCCCGAACCAGCAACGCCTGGAACGCATGCGCGGCAACATCCCGAACATCCAGATTGGTGATGAACTGGATCTGGGTGAAGAATGGCGCGAGATCCGTAATGAAATACTGGCATTTAAACAGCAATCCAGCTAAAACTTTTTAAATCCAATCAATATGAAAAAGGGACACGACAAGGTGTTCCTTTTTAATTATAGTAATGAAAAGGTTACACTATTATTTAATCAACTTAAAAATAACAATAAGGTCAGAACAAATATGACAGACTCACTTTCGCAACATCGCCATATTTCTTTTACGGCGCACTATACCGGCTATATCTGGTATCAAATGGGAATCTCACATCCAGCCTTTGCTACATCCAAAGGCAAGTTTCTGGCCAAACTGCTTCATCCACTTGAATCCTGGGCAGAACGTCATGTCGGCGGTAGCATGCGGACTACACTTAAGCAGCGCCATCAGATGATTGATGAGCATCTGTGTCAACTAATTGAGCAACACCCACAACTTCAGGTTCTTGAAATTGCCTGCGGACTATCTCCACGCAGCTGGAATTTCAGACAGAAATTTCCCGAGATTAATTATCGTGAACTGGATCTGCCCGATATGGCCGAGATCAAGACGCAGGCTTTACAGCAAATTGATCAGCATGCACCTGAAGTCCTGACTGCCGATATTTTTAGTGAAGAACTGGACTGTATTTTTCAGATGTTTGACCGCAACCAGCCCTTAGTGGTCATTAGTGAAGGACTGATTAATTATTTTGATCAGCAGATGTTACGCATTCTGATGCAGGGTATTACAGAAAATGCGCAGTATTTCCCGGCAGTTCACTATCTCAGCGATATTTACCCCGAACCGGTGAAAAATAAACTAGAGACCTTTGCACAAACCAGCGACCTACTCTCGACACCAATCTCAAACTCAACTAAAAACTGGAATTGGTGTTAAAAGATAGAAAAAGTCACCGAATTGGCATAACACTCTCCTAAATTGCAG
>NZ_VOYO01000036.1:0-15407 GCF_013420255.1 Acinetobacter sp. YH01021 | reverse complement strand
TCACGGTCAGCTTAAGCAATCCAAGTTCAGGTCCGATCGTATTTAACCCAACGCTGAGCAATGGCACAGCGATCGTGGGCACCGATACCGGCACGGCATTGCAATACAACAACGGCACGAGCTGGGTCGCAGTTCCAGTTGGCGGAATCACTTTCGCTGCAGGACAAACCTCAGTACAAGTCCGCGTAGCAGTGACCGATGACACCATCGATGAAGCGAACGAAACCTTCAACCTGACTGCGACCGTGACCAGTGGCAGCACAGCGAATACAAGTGCGACCGGTGTAGGTACGATCGTGGATAACGATCCAGCCCCAGTTCTGAATATCACTGGTCCAGCAACCATCAATGAAACAGCAGGTACGGCTACATATACGGTTACTTTGACAGGAAATACAAGCCTACCTGTAACGGTTAATTATGGTACAGCGAATGGTACGGCAACGTCAGGAACAGACTACACTAGCACATCAGGAACATTGACGTTTGCTGTAGGAGAAACGAGCAAAACGATTACTGTTCCGATATTGAATGACTTTAAAGTTGAGAATTCAGAAAATTACACAATTTCACTGAGTTCTCCGACAAATGCCACGATCAATACTGGAAGCGTAACTACATCAATTATTGATGATGACTTTGCGCCACATGTAGATTTAGATGCGAATAATAGTGCTGGAGTAACAGGCGATGATTACCGCACATTCTATACAGTTGGTGGGGGTCTTGCTGTTTCCATCAGTGATATTGACATTAATGTTACGGATGTAAATGTTCCTGTTGGTACAGACGCAACGACTAAGCATATTAAGAGTGCAACTGTTGAATTAACTAACGCACAAACTGGAGATGCATTTAACTTCGGGACAATGCCAAGTGGTATTACGGCAAGTAAGTCAGGCAATATCATTACTTTAACTTCAACCGATCCAAATGGTTCGACTTTAGATGCTTTTGAAAGCGCAATTAAAGCTGTTACATTCGCAGCGGATGCCAATACACCAAATGCAACGGTAGATCGAATTGTTAAAGTGAATGTTACGGATATCGGTGATAACGTTAGTAATAATGCATTTACAACCATTACCGTGAATGTTATTCAAGCACCGGGAACACCAGGTTCTCCAGTGAATAATGGTGACAATACATTAATAGGTGGAGATGGTGATGACGTATTACTCGGAGATGCCGGTGGTGTTAAAACTGTGCTTGTACCAGGTACAAACTATAACATTGCCTTTATCCTCGATGTATCGGGCAGTATGCAATATGACTTAGATGGCGATACTGGTAGCGTGAGCGCTAGAATGAATATGCTTAAAGCAGGTTTAACACAATATATTCAGAATACAGTACTGCCATTTGCAGAAAAAGCAGGTACGTCAGAAGGTGGTACCATTAACCTTGCATTAATCCCATTTTCTGGTGCAACAAGTGGAGGTGTTCAAAATGCAAATGGTGCAGCTACTGTAGATGTTGGTTCCTCTGCTCAACAAGTACCAGGGGCGATTCTTAAATTAAGCATTCTTGATCTTAAGAATGGTAACTGGGCTGGCATTAATGATGCTATCAATGGTGCAGTTAATGGTTTAAAAGCTAATGGTGGAACCAACTATGAAGCGGCATTTGGTCGTACTGAAAACTGGTTTAAGAGTTTAGCGACGACTGATACTACAGGAAGAGCTAGTGCTGGATATAAGAATTTAACATTCTTTATTACTGACGGCGACCCAACAAGTTATATCAATGCTTTAGGTGCTCATGATCTTGATGGTAATGGTGCGGCAACATCATTGAGAGAGCTTCAGGAGGCTAAAACAACCTTTGAACATGGTTTTCAACAGACTACAGGTAATAATGGTATCGGTAGTATTAGTGATGTGAATGCCATTGGTATTGGTAATGTGGTGAAAAAAGACTGGTTACAGTTCTATGATAATACTGATCCTGTTACTGGTAGCACGAGTACGATTATCATCGATCAGCGTAGTACCGCACCAACAGTTTTACCTATTGCAGACTTTAACAATGATACTACAGGTTTGAATGCACGTAATAGTTGGACAGCAAGCAATAGTGATGCTGTGGTAACGGCATTGGGCTCAAGTAACAGTAAGCTTGTCTTAAAAGACATAGCAGTAAATGGTACAGCAGCAATCTATACTGGACCAACAATCACTGTTGATGCAACGAAAGCAGGTAATTCATTTATCTCCTTTAAATATACTCAACAGAGCTGGACTGCTGGCGATAGTTTTGTCTGGAAGTTGCAGCAATTGATCAATGGTGTGTGGACAACCACAGAAGTGGGTTCAAATGTAGCAGAAAATGACCATGCGACCAATATCACTGCTTTAACCATGCAAACAGGTATTATCCGTAGCACTGGAAGCTATCGTTTTGTGTTTGAGGTTAAAGATATCAATGGTACTGCGAATTATCAGGCCCTAATTGATGATCTTCAGTGGAATACCAGTGCAGGCGTAGATACATTGACGGGTCAGGGTGGTAATCCAGATACTGTGATGACACAAGAACAGTTACAATACGCCTTAGAAGCGGGTGGATTATCGGCTACTTTGAACCCAGTCGGAAATGACAAACTGTTTGGTGGTAATGGAAATGATGTCATGTTTGGCGATACCATCAATACGGATTGGTTGGACTGGACAGGCCGTAATTTGGATGCAGCCAATCAGCCAGATGCCGCAGGTTCAGGTATGGCAGCATTAAAAGAGTATTTAAGTCTCAGTCCATCTGATTATACCTTGGTGAACGCAGGTTTAGGTGTGCAAGCTATTGATTTGTATAACTACATCAAAGCGGAATCGAATACCACAACGGGCATCAGCCGTTTTAATGCGACAGCAGACACACGTGGCGGAAATGACGTGCTTGATGGTGGTGCGGGTAATGACATTTTGTATGGTCAAGGTGGTAATGACATTTTAATCGGCGGAGCAGGAAATGATATTCTGTTTGGTGGTACAGGCGCAGATACCTTTGTTTGGGGAAAAACGCTGAATACAACAACGGGTAATTTGGATCTTAATGGTACAAACAATGCTGATGGCTCTACCGACACAATCAAGGGCTTTAGCCTTGCTCAAGGAGACAAAGTTGATGCCAAAGCATTGTTGGATGCATTAGGTTGGAATGGAACTATAGGTACATTAAGCCAATTTGTAACAGTGAGTGGAAATACCATTGATATCCATAATGTAGCAGATACATTAAGCGTCAATATTGTGGTTGAAGGTCAAACATTTACTGATTTAAATGACATGATTGCTAAAACCAATTTCCAAACAACATAACCTAGATAGAGGGTGGAATAATTTCACCCTCTATTTTGTTTAAAAAACTGATGTCCGCATTAAACATATACCACATGCTTTAAAATAGGGGAAACCTGTGAAAAAATTAACATTAACTAAAATCGCAATGCTCATAGCAGCGAGTGCAGCGATGAATGTTTCAGCAGCAGACTTAACATCTGTGACTAAAACTGCGATTGAAAATAACCCTGAAGTTCAGGTGCAGTGGTCAAACTTTCTTGAAGCCACTGCGAACCAAAAACAGGCGCGAGCAGGTTATTTACCATCAATTGATTTAAATGCAGCGTACGGCAAAGGTAACCGTGAATTCGATGGTGATCGTGGTTGGTTCAATCAAGGTCAGGCAGAAATTGCATTAACGCAAGTGTTGTTCGATGGTTTTCGTATTAAAAGCAAAGTTGAACAAGGCGATTATGCTGCGCTAAAACGTTATTACGATTTGAATGCAGGTATTGAACAAAAAGCACTTGAAGCAACTCAAGCATATTTAGATGTACAGCGTTATCGCGAACTGGTTGGTTTGGCAGAAGGAAATTTTGCCAATCATCAACGTGTTTATAATCAAGTATTACAACGTACCAATCAGGGTGTAGGTAATAGAGCAGATTTGTCACAAATCACAGGTCGTTTATCACTTGCTCAAACCAACTTGATGACTGAACAGGCCAACTTAAATGATGTATCTGCACGTTTTGCACGAATTGTTGGGGTGGAGCCAAGTAGTAATCTTGCGCCAGTAAGTGTGAATGTGGCACTGCCAAATAACACACAAGAATTGATTACCTCTGCGTATAACAATAACAACAGCTTAAAAGCTGCGTTAAGTGAAATGCAATATGCGCGTGCGAGTGCTCAAGAATTTAAAGCCAATATGTACCCGAAACTTTCGTTTGTGGCGCGTACAGGTTTATATCAAAACCGTAATAGTTTTGATGAGCGTAGCAATCCCGATAACGATAAATACGGGCAAGATAGCGCAGTTGAATTAAGACTCAACTACAATCTATTTAATGGTTTTGCAGACAGAGCAGCCATGAATGCTGCCAATGCACGTGTTTCATTATCTAATGATTTGAAAAACAAAGCATGTGTCGATATTCGCCAAACATCAACTGTGGCTTATAACAATGTGAATAACTACAGCAGCCAGTTACAATGGTTACAACGTCATCGTGATGAATCGGCTTCAGTTGTAAAAGCATATAACGATCAGTTTGATATTGGTCGTCGTACATTACTTGATGTTTTAGACTCGGAAAATGAAGCATTCCAAGCCAACCGTGCTTATGTAACTACGCAATATGACTTGAAAGTTGCACAATTCCAAACACTGTATAGCATGGGTCAATTATTGCCTGCGCTCGGTATTCAACGTGATAATTTACCTGCTGTATCAGACGTGAGTCAGCGTGAAATTAATGCTGCAAATGTTTGTTCTGCGAATGTGCAAGCACAAGTGGCTGAATAATGATCTGATGAATTAAAAATAGGGTGCAACGTGCACCCTATTTTACTTGTAAATATACATTTTATATAAGAGAAGTTCTTGTTATTGAACAATTGGAAGCAATACATTAACTCATGTGCAAGTTTAAGTTCAAAAGAATCAAAATACATTTTGACCTATGGTGAATAAGTGACAACACAAATATTTGATCCTTTAGCGTTATGCCTCATTCGGGTCGCTAAAGATTATGAGGTAAGTATTACGCAAGAAGGGCTGCTTTCGGGTTTACCTTTGCCGAATGGCTTGCTGATTCCTCACTTTGTAGCACGTGCTGCAGATCGTGTGAGTTTAAGCAGTAATATAGTGCAGCAAGGTTTAGCACAGTTAAATCACTTTGTGTTTCCTGCAATTTTATTGTTAAAAAATAATACTGCGTGTGTGTTGTATCGAATTGATCATGAACAGCAACTAGCAACCGTTTATTTTCCAGAATTGGCCGATACCGTTAAACAAATTCCAATTGCGGAATTGCAAGCGCAGTATGTCGGTTCAGTGATTTATTTACAGCAACGTCAGTTTATTGTCGATAACAAACTGAAAATGGAAAAAAATCAGCAACACTGGTTTTGGCGTGTAATTCGTGAACACCGTTCAATTTATAAAGATATTTTGCTCGGTGCATTATTCATCAATATTTTCGCCTTATGTTCTCCATTTTTTGTCATGAACGTTTATGACCGAGTGGTACCGAACCATGCCTTAGATACGTTATGGGTTTTGGCACTCGGCATCATGATTATTATTACCGCCGATTTTGTTTTAAAGTTAGGACGCAGTTATTTTGTCGATTTAGCTGCGACGCGTGCAGACAATAAACTATCTGCTTATATCATGGAAAAAGTGCTTGGTCGTCGCATGGAGCAGAATAATATGTCGGTTGGTATGACGGCATCAAATATTCAATCCTATGAATCGATTCGTTCATTTACCAGTTCATTGACTGTTGTTTCCTTAGTCGATCTGCCGTTTTTTGTATTGTTCCTTGCGGTCATTTGTATCATTTCATGGGTGTTTGTGATTCCGCTGCTCATTGCAGCATTTATCATTTTATTGCACGCGTTGTCAGTGCATGTCAATTTGAAAAAATTATCTGATGCGATGGCAGAAGCTTCACAACAACGTCAAGCCTTGTTAATTGAAACTTTAAACAATCAAGAAACCATTAAGAGTTTTAATGCCAATGGTCGCATGCAAACTTTGTGGGAAAAAGCCACCCGTTTTACCGTGCATTATTCTGCAAAGTTACGTTTTTTGGGTGGAACGGTTGGAAACTTTGCGTCATGGGTTCAACAAACCGTTGGCGTGGTCATTATCATTATCGGGGTTTACTTGATTGTTGAAGGCAAGCTCACGCAAGGCGCACTCATTGCCTGTTATATGATTTCGACTCGTGCGTTGGCCCCAATTGCACAGGTTGCAGGCTTACTTACTCAATATTATCAAGCGTCAAGTGCATTAAATTTATTGAACAAAACAGTTGAAGCGGAACAAGAGCGAGAAAATCTAAAAGGTTGGGTCAGTCATATCAATCTTATTGGTAATATTGAATTTAAAAATGTCAGTTTGCGCTATCCGAATGAGTCACGTTCAGCTTTGGAAGATGTTACGTTATCGATTCGCGCAGGTGAAAAAGTGGCGATATTGGGTAAAGTCGGTTCTGGTAAAAGCTCGATTGAAAAAATATTATTGTCACTTTATCGACCTACAGAGGGTACGGTATTTATTGATCAAACCAATATTGCACAGATTGATCCTGCGGAATTACGCAACCAAATTGGTTATATTCCACAAGACATCGACTTATTGAATGGTACGGTGTTGTCGAATATTGTGTTGGGCAATCCACATGTCAGCCGAACGGTTTTGGAACAAAGTTTAGTCATTTCGGGTTTAGGGCAGATTCTAAAAGCACATGAAGATGGTTTGTCTTTGCAAGTCGGTGAGCGAGGGCACAAACTGTCGGGTGGGCAACGTCAAGCAATCGCAGTTGCACGTGCAATTGCTCAAAATGCGAAAATTTTGATTTTCGATGAGCCGACCAGTGCCATGGATACGCCATTGGAAAATCATGTGATTCATCATTTAAAACAATACATGACAGCCCAACACACCTTGATCTTGGTCACGCATAAACCTGCGTTATTGGCTTTGGTCGATCGAATTATCATTCTTGAAGATGGCAAAGTCATTGCAAATGGCGAGAAAGAAACTGTCTTGAAAGCGATGTTTCCTCAACAAGAAAAAACTGTAGGAGTAACGTCGTGAGCGAAGAACAAAATAAAACCAATCGCGAGAAATTATTTCAAGGTGTAGGTAAAAGTATCGAAAACTCTGAAAAGGTGATGAATCCTATTTTCGGTCGTTTGCGTTTATTTAAACAATATCAACCTGCCGATGCAAATGATTGGCAGCGACAGGTTAAGGAAGTCACACAATCACAAAAACCACTCAAGACACGAATGACCCTTTATATTATTGTGGTGACTTTTGTCTGCCTGTTGCTTTGGGCAGGTTTTGCCAAAGTCGATGAAATTACTCGTGGTGAAGGAAAAGTGATTCCATCTCAACAGATGCAAGTGATTCAATCGGTTGATGGTGGCGTGGTTGAAAAGGTGTATGTGCAGGAAGGTGAGCACGTCAAAAAAGGCGATCTATTGATTCGTATTGACCCGACACGGTTCACCTCAAATTTGAATGAAGTTAATGCCAAGATTTTTGCCTTGCAAACCAAAGTTAGACGTTTAAGTGCACAATTAAATGGCTCGGGCTATACCTCAGGCAGTGTCCCTGCGGGGGTTTCACCTGATGCAGCTGCAATCATTATGGCGCAAGAAAGCCAATATTATGCAGAAAGTCTGCGTGAACTGAGTCAAAGAACCATGACCAATCAAGGCACGGTTTCGACCCGTCAACAGGAGTCACAACGGGCGCAAGCTGCGCTCGGCCAAGCCGAAAGAGCATATCAAATTGCGGTGCGGGAGTTAAATACCACAAGACCGTTGTTAAAGACGGGTGCAGTGTCAGAAATGGATATTTTGCGCCTTGAACGTGACGTATCGAATGCCGATGGCGAACGCAAACAGGCGGCAGCGAATTTAAGAGCTACGCAGGCATCTATTGGGGAAGCGCAATCACGCACTTCTGAGGCTGCAGTGAGTTTAAAAAATCAATGGCGCAATGAACTGGCAGAAGCGCAAGCTCAGCTAGTGAGTTTAAAGGAAAGTATTTCAGGCGTGGCAGATCGAGTAAAAACTACAGATATTCGTTCACCGACCAATGGTATCGTGCAGAAAATTTTCTTTAATACCATCGGTGGGGTGGTGAAACCGAGTGATCAAGTCGCGGAAATCGTACCTTTAGATGGACAATTGATTGTTGAAGCAAAAGTGTCTCCGAAAGATATTGCTTTTGTACGACCAGATTTGCCTGCGGTGATTAAATTTACGGCCTATGATTTTTCAATCTATGGCGGAATGAATGCGAAAGTAAAACATATTAGCCCAGACACATTTACCGATGAAAAAGGCAATATGTTTTATATCGTCCGTGCAGTGACAGACAAACCAACTTTCGGTAAAGGATTGTCTGTGATTCCAGGGATGACGGTTCAATTGGATATTATGACAGGTAAGAAAACAATTCTTTCTTATTTACTTAAACCAATTTTAAAAGCGAAAAACAATGCCTTAACCGAGCGTTAAGTCGAATAAACGTCATCAATCTACTAAAAATCCTTCTTTTAAAAAGAGGGATTTTTAATTTATAAAGCAGATTTTATAAGTGTTAATTTCAGTTTTTACCCGATCAAATAAAGATCTTGTACTCGGTTTTAGTTTTTCCCGCTACCAAAGTGTTGCACCCAGTATGTTCGATGGGTTGTAGGATTTCGGCTACATGCGATCGCATAATCTTTAAATTGTGGTTTCATTAAGTTATCGCAATGTCCTGGGCTTAATGCCAGCCAATTTTCAAGAACTTGTTTAAGGTTGGTTTGACCTGTTGCTAGATTTTCACCCCCACCGCCTTTATACCCTGTTTTTTTAATACGGAATCTAAGATTTTCACCTCCACGCCCGACATGACTTAAAATCTGACGTTGTGAAATATCCTGTGCATGCGCAGTTGAGCTCATCTGTAATTGATTATTCCATTTTAATGAATGAGTTGCCGAGTAGGCAATTTTTCCACATTGTTGGGAGTGATTTCGAATTTCATTAATGGCATTTAAAACTGCTTGCTGAAACTGTGGATTTTGAATGTCATCACAAGAGATTTTGTCAAAAGAGGCTAAAGTCTGTTGAGGATTTTTTTGAGTGGGTATCGTTGTTGATTTTGCAATGGTTTTATTTGATTGATGCTGCAAAGGCTCTTGTGGTTGTGAATTTGAACATCCATGTAGTAAAAAGTATAGACTGCATATAAAAGAATGATAAGCAATATTTTTCATAGTGCACCTCTAGCAAATTTTTTTATTCATCAGATGTATTAGTTCAGACTTGATCGGACATAACTCTTGAAAAAGAGAAAGTTACCCATTTTGATAAAGGTGTCGAAATCTTAATCAAACAAAGGTAACTTTCTTATGTTGCATACTAACAATCAAATCATTAAACACAAAGTAGGTCTGCTCAATTTAGCTGAAGTGCTTCAGAATGTATCTAGAGCGTGTAAAGTGATGGGTGTCTCTAGAGATACTTTTCATCGCTATCAGGAGCTAGTACAGTCTGGTGACATGGATGCATTGATCAATAAATCCCGTCGAGTACCTAATCTAAAAAATCGTGTAGATGATGCTACAGAACTAGCAGTCATTGATTTCGCAACTCAGTATCCAGCTTATGGGCAGCATCGTACTAGTAACGAATTACGCAAGAAGGGTGTATTTGTTTCAGGTAGCGGTGTTCGCTCTATTTGGTTACGCTATGATTTAGAGAACTTTAAGAAGCTTTTGAAAGCACTCGCAGCTAAAGTGGCACAGGATGGTATCGAATTAAATGATCATCAGATTGCTGCTGTTAGCGACAGTGTAAAAATGACCCCCCTAACGGCATTTAAAAACTGACCCCCTTGGTTAATATAGCGGTCATTTTGGACTGCTCAACATGTTAACTTTGGAGCAAGCAGTGACAATACAAATTCTTCATCAACAGGGTAAATCTATTAAAGCCATTAGTCGTGAACTGAGGGTGTCTCGAAATACCGTGCGTAAATATTTACGGCAGAAGGAAACACCTCAGTATCGGCGTACACAACCTAGAACAAGTATTCTTAATCCATATAAACCCTATTTACTCCAACGTGTAAATGCAGCACATCCTGAATGGATTCCTGCCGCTGTGCTCTATCAGGAAATTTTAGGGTTGGGATATCCAGGAAAGATCAGGATCTTGAGGGAATATCTTGCAACATTAAAACCAGTTGCCAAACTGGAAAACCAGTCATTCGTTTTGAAACCCAACCTGGCCAACAAATACAGGTGGATTTCACCACGATTCGACGCAACAACACGACTTTAAAAGCCTTTGTTGCAACATTAGGGTATTCCAGAGCGACTTTCGTGAAATTTTATGATCATGAACGTACGGATGCATGGATCGATGGTCTAGAAAATGCATTTCAGTTCTTTGCAGTAGTACCTCAAGAAATCCTGTTTAATAACGCTAAAACGATCATGATTGAACGGGATGCCTATCAGGAGGGGCAGCATAAATGGAACCCCAAACTGCTCGACTGTGCCAAGAAGTACAGCTTTCGTCCTCGCGTATGTAAGCCCTACCGCGCACAGACCAAAGGCAAAGTTGAACGCTTTAATGGATACCTCAAATCAAGCTTTATTGTGCCATTGAAAGCAAGCCTGAAGACTTCGGGTTTACTGTTAGATGTTGATGTCGCGAATGCCCACATTGGCTGGTGGCTGCATGAAACCGCCAATCAGCGGATTCATGCCACCACGCAAGAAAAACCGGCTGTTCGACTACAACAGGAGCAGCAAAAATTTACGCCATTACCGCAATCAGATACAGGTTCTGGCACTGTACCTGTTGCAACAGCACAGCATGTCATGCCCTACGAGAGTTTGCAGCATCCGTTATCGGTATATGACCAGTTGCTAGGGGTTTCCTGATGAATCTGCAATACGAACGTATAGAGCAGCTTTGCCAAAAGCTCAGTCTACATACAATTGCGTCACAATAGTCTCATCATGCGCAACAAACATTAGGTCAGGATAGAAGTTATGCCGACTTTGTTGAAGCCATGCTGATGCATGAATATGCTGCTAGGCAACAGCGCAGCCAGCAGGTCCTGATGAAACTCTCAGGCCTGCCTCAAGTGAAAACGCTGGAAGGTTACGATTTTAATTATGCACTAGGTGCTCCGAAATCCCAGATGGTCGAGTTGTTCACCCTGAGCTTTATCTCGAGAGCAGAAAATGTGGTGTTTCTTGGTGCTAGTGGTGTAGGGAAAACGCATTTATCCATGGCATTAGGCTATAAGGCCATCATGAACAATGTCAAAAGTCTTTGTTGCATAAATAAATTTCATCCCCATACATGTTAGATGAATACAGAATCAAAAAGCCGATACAAAACAACGAACTGGTCTGAGTACAATCAGGCTTTATGTCAACGGGGTGCTTTCACCATTTGGTTTGATCCCCAAATGCAATGGTCTGCAACACCTACTGGAAAAAAAGGATGTCAACCTACCTAGACTGATATAGCAATTCAATTTGCCCTGACGATACGAAACCTGTTCCAACTGGCTTTACGCCAAACACAAGGTTTCATTCAAAGCCTTTTTCAAATGGCTCACCTCGACTGGAATGTTCCAGACTTCTCAACATTGAGTCGGCGAGCAGATAAGCTCCAGCCACTTCTACATAAATCAGCAAAAAATCCACAGGAAGACTTGCATATTTTAGTTGATAGCACAGGGATCAAAGTTACAGGTGATGGGGAATGGGTGCGTAAAAAACATGGCGTAAACCAACATCGTCAATGGCTGAAATTACATCTTGCGACAGATGCAAACAGTGGAGAAATACAAGCGGTTGAAGTCACGACCTGCCAATATGGTGATGCTGAAATGCTCCAACCTCTTTTAGATCAAATTGATGAACCCATTGCATCTGTCACGGCTGATGGTGCTTATGACACAGTGAATTGTTATGATGCGATTTTGAAACGGCAAGCAAATGTAATTATCCCTCCTCGTTCCAATGCTGCTTTATGGGCAGAAAATGAAATTGGTAAAGCAAGGAATCATGCAGTACAAGGCTGTTGGGACAGGGGTCAAAAGCAGTGGAAACGAGATATTGGTTATCATCGACGATCCCGAATAGAGGCTAAAATGTTTGCCTTGAAACGACTTGGACAAGGTGTATCTAGTCGATGCTTTAATCGTCAGGTGGTTGACTTGCAAATAAGAGTCGATATTTTGAATAAATTTACTCAACTTGGTACAGCTAAAACGGTGGCTGTTGCATAAATATCTGAAGATTAGAACAACTCTACCTTTCGTCTATTTGTGCAACAAAGCCAAGGACAATATGAACTTGTGATGAATCCTGAATATGAAGATTTTAATTTAGAATTATTACAAGACTATTGGCAATTTAATGAAATTGAAAAGCACCAGTTCACTTATTCTGTAAAAAAATTAGTGGAAAAATATGATATTAGTTCATCTGCAAAATTGGAAAGAATCGTTAAACACAGTGGACATTTAAAATATACGGGAATAAAAAACTGCAAAAAGTGCTATTTCGATTATGAAATTTTTATACGTAAAGACATAGGCTTTAAAGATTGGAAGAATTACAAGAGAGAATTAGAATGCTATGACTGCCGTAGACGCTCTGTACAAAATTACATGAACAAATATCTCAATGAGTTTAAATTGTGTATTCCAACATTGTCAGATGAGCCAATAGATTCACCGAAGCAGCAGCTCAGTTACTTAGAAAAAATAGTTCTGTATGTTATGCTCAGCAAAATTAAGATTGGCACAGACAATGTTTTGCCACAACATGAGTGGCGTTCATTTGTTGAACTCGAAGCCAATGGTGCTGGTGATCTTGTAAAAAGAATATTTGAAAAAGGCTATCTTTTTAAAACAAATGAATTTGACGAATTTATACAAAAACAAGCTGATTTGCGCCAGCTACATTCAGATTGTAGACAATATTTGAATGAAAATATAACGCATGAAATTCAAACTTACTTAGCCTTAAATTTTAAGGCAGACATAAATCTTGTGATTCCTGAATGCTACGATTACCTAGAGCAGTGGACCTTTGGGCTGTATGAGGAAATTATGGGTTCAAAAGTTTATATCAAAGACTTCAAGGAAATTGAAAAATATATAAAAAATAAAAGATTAAATGAAGTGTATGCCTTGCTTGATTTTGTTCGCCAATACAAAAAATCCCTGTAAAGAAAAATAATGCTTTGGAATTGGATTTAATGCGGATGCTTCTTAAATATGATTTACAGCATGTTTTGAGCTTGTTTTGGTATCAGTCGAAATTTGTAGGTGATCGGTTACGCACCTTAGAGCTATCGGGTGATGAAAACGCTAGGTTTATTAAAGATACTGTTTTTGCTAAGAAAATATCGACTTATTTAGATTATTTAGACCATAAAGATGAAAAACCTAAGTATCCGAGGAATCTTCCTGGAAATTGGACGTATTCCGAGATTGAGCTGTTTGTTAGTGCCCAATTATTGGCAACTATGAAAAGTGGGAAAAGTATACGCCTAGCGAAATCTTGGCTTTGTGGGAAGAGACAAGAGGAATTGAGCTTGAGAACGCAAGCGCTTGATTGCTAAATTTTGATTTTTCAAATAGCGAGGTAAATTTTTTCATTCCAAGAAAATTACAGTTAACCCCTTATGGAGGACTTTAGCTAAGTTATTAGCATCCCAATTAGTCAATCGGATACAACCATGCGATGCTGTTTTAGAAATTAAGGCGGGATTTGGCGTACCATGAATCCCAAAAGAAGGTCGAGATAAACCAATCCAAATATTTCCTACAGGGTTGTTGGGTCCTGGGGGGAGGCTTAAGGGCTTAAGATTTTTGCCTTGAATAAAATTCTTAGGGTTATAACTATAATGTGGATTGAACACGATACTGCCGATGGCATGCGTGCCAGTGGGTGAGGGATTATCTTCGCTCCCGATCGTTGCAGGAAAAGATGCAATGATCTTATTTTGTCGATTAAGCAAATATAATTGTTTAGAACCTTTGTGTGCAATAATGCTTTGCACATTATTTGGCAAAACATTTATTACATTTGCGACAATAATCTTTTCACCGACTTTATTAAAATTTGCGCCTGAATTAATTTTTTGTAGAAACAATTCATCCATATGGAATTTTTCACCGAGCATTTCGGTCACACGAGTGTAATACAAGCCCTTCATTCTTGATTGTTCAGCATAATCTACAGGGATCGATTGAGCATAAGGAACTTTTAAGTCTTGTGTGGTAATGGTGTACTTAATAAACGTCGGTTGAGTCGTATCTTCATTTAAAAGCTGCCAAGTATTTGCGTCTAAGATTCCGTCACCACTTAAACCCTTCATAATCTGAAAAGCGGAAATGGCTTTCACAGTATTTAGGCCCAATATGCCATCAATTGCACCTGAGGATGAGTAATGGCGACTCAACAGCACTTGTAACTTTGCGTAAACAGGAAGATAGCCTTTTTCAAGATTGTCCGACCACTCCACTTTATTTAGATTATCTAAAGACCATGTGTCGGCTTGGTTTAACAGTGCTAAATTGTTTAGATTGTTAGTGGTAGGAGGAAGTGATTTTTGTGGTTCAGCTGCAAGAGTATAAGTCGAAAAAATATACATACTACTCAGGCAAATAACTAAAAAGCGACTCAACATAACGACTAACCCCCAAACTAATTTTATTGATCAAAATAACTGCACTCATATTTTAAATAAAGTTGATAATTTAAAAATGTATATAAAATGCGGCTTTGTAACAATTTTAACTCTGTACACGACAAATTTCATAGGGCCCTTGTCCTATCAGGCTTTTTCTTTCTTAAAATTGCTAGCACTTTCTTAAATTCTTCTTTTTTCCCAAAACCAATTAAACGTAGAATAGCCATTTGAACATGGTCCAAACCGTAGCGAAATAAAACCCCAACCTTGGCAAGAGTCACCAACATAAGATACACTAAATAACATAATTGGTATGTTAGTAAAATCTATATATAACAGTTATATAGAGTTTTTATTTTGTGTGATGTAATTTAATGTAGGGTGGGGTAATTTGATTTTTGGTCACTAATTTATTGTGATAATCAACAATAATAACCAACATACATATGCTTAATCTAAAGGTATTTTACTGACTGGTATAATTTTATGATGAGAGGGGTGTTGCCTGGGGCTACGGTTTCTGTTTTGCTTTTTGACGTAACACGTACAAATATAAGCTTTCTACTTTTTCACGTGCCTAGGGTGTGGTACGCAAGAATCGCAATGATGATTTAACACTTGGATCTATGCAAAAACATCTAACTTCAATTTTACGAC
>NZ_VOYO01000035.1:0-16289 GCF_013420255.1 Acinetobacter sp. YH01021 | reverse complement strand
TTAACGGTTACCGTCCACAGTTCTACTTCCGTACTACGGACGTAACTGGTGCGATCGCGCTTAAAGAAGGCGTGGAAATGGTTATGCCTGGTGACAACGTTGAGATGTCAGTAGAGCTAATCCACCCAATCGCAATGGACCCAGGTCTACGTTTTGCGATCCGTGAAGGCGGTCGTACAGTGGGTGCTGGTGTAGTTGCTAAAGTAACTGCATAATCGCTGATTGTGTAAGAAAAGCGCCTCTTTGAGGCGCTTTTTTTTGATTCAAACTTTTTATAAAACTAAAAATAGATTGTCGGACAATGATTTTAAAAGCTGTCCTTATCTGATATTGGCTTGACCTAAACTGCACTTATGTAAAAAAAAATTACCACGTAATATACAGATAAGAATATGAATATTACATTTTCGGGTCTGGATTGGCCTGATGGGAGTGGTCACATGAATGCGAAAGTAAATATTACAAATCGTGCGGGTGCAAGTTTTCCAGTTCGTCGTATGAACTTTGATTTTGATGCTGTACCGGAATATTGGATGAATGGTTCAGCAGGTCTCACTCATTTTATGACGGCATTATCTGCGCTATTTCCAGCGGGAGAAAAGTTTTTTATAGATTCAGTCCGTGCGGTGCGTAAACATCCTGCAATTGCCAATAATGAAGCATTACAAAAAGAAATTTCCGCTTTTATTGGTCAGGAAGCGATGCATACTCACGGGCATATCGGTTTTAATGCTTCTGCGCAAAAACATGGATATGATGTCGAGACGCTTGATCGTTATACCGATAAAGTCATTCAAACGACACGTAAAGTCATGGCTAAACTGGGTAAGCCTGTGGGAATTACCCAAGAAATGGTAGATTTGACTGCAACCACGGCACTTGAGCATTTCACTGCAACCATTGCCTCACAGCTTTTGACCAATAGCCACATTCAGGAATTGATGACAGATGAAACCATGAAAACCATGTGGTTATGGCATGCCATCGAGGAAAATGAACATAAGGCAGTGGCTTATGATGTCTTTGAAGGAGTTTTTGGCAAAGGCCTAAAAGCCTATGCACTGCGTACTTCATCCTTGGTCATCGCAATGGCCACCTTATTTGTGGTGCAAAGCTATTTCCTTGCACGATTGCTCAAACAGGATCAGCAGTTTAATCTTGAGTCCTTAAAAGCCATTTATACCTATGCCTATAGTCCTTCTAAAGGTGTCATTGCGGGTATGGCGAAAGAAATGCTGATGTATTTTAAACCGGGATTCCATCCGAATGATCATCATACAGATCAACTGTTGGCGACCTGGAAAGCCAAATTGGGTTTGTGACAGAACTGAAGATTGGAGAGCGACTTAAATCGCTCTTTTTTTTGCTCGATTTTTTGCATGAACTTTCTATAATGCGGAGGTTGATTCTATATAAGATGAACGAAGATGATTCGTTTAATGCAAGCAGCGGATGTAGAAGTCGTTGCAAATATTGAAAAATCAGTTCAATCACATCCCTGGACTTTAAAACAGTTCGAAGATGCTGTAACGGCTTATCAAAGTACCGTGATTGAAGTGCAAGGGCAGGTGGCCGGATTTTGTATTTTACAGCCGGTGCTGGATGAAGCCAATTTATTACTGATGGCAATTGATCCGGCACAGCAAGGCCAAGGCTTGGGCTATCAATTGCTGGAGGCTTCAGTAGCCATGCTCAAAAATAATCCGGTGCAGATTTTCCTGGAAGTGCGCGAGAGTAATCAGGCTGCGATCAAGCTTTATGAAAAATCAGGCTTTCATCAGATTGATCTGCGCAAGAATTATTATCCTAACAGTAACGGAAGCCGTGAACATGCCATCATTATGGTGAAAGCATGCACGGATGATTTTGCCAGTCTGTTTAAATAGAGATTGACGACTTTATTTAATAATTTGGTGATTCCATCCGCTAGGTAAGGTCGTCATTAATGAGTTTCCCAAGTGCTGAATCTCTGTGGCACTCAGGGCGTGATTTAGGCGTCGCCACTGTCCATCGATCAAGAGTTCCAGTGGCAGATACTGAGATTTGTAATTCATCTTGTTGGAATGTGGCACCCAATATCCCAGATAGATAAATTGTAAGCCCAGCTTTTGTGCATGTTCAATCTGTTTCAAGATTGCAAAAGCACCAAGTGAGCGGCGATTTTCATCTGGGTCAAAGAAGGTATAGACGGCAGAGATGCCATCATCCAGCAGGTCACAGGTGGAAACGCTGATTAGACGCTCACCTTGCCATAATTCTAGAAAGAAGCTGTCGGCACAGCTTTGTAATAAAAATTTTTCGAACTGATCCCGAGTGGGTGGGAACATGTCGCCATCTGAGTGGCGTTCATTGATATAGCGTTCATACAGCGCATAATGTAGATCACCGGCGTGCTCTGGACTGGTAATTTTCATCACCAGATCCTGATTCCGTTTCCAGGCTTTTTTTTGTGAACTGTTCATGCGGAATTCAGCAACGGGTACACGCGAAGACAGACATTGACGACACAGATGACATTCGGGCCGATAGACGAAATCACCACTGCGGCGGAAACCGGTACGTGAGAGTTCTGATAAAGTTACTACATCAATTCGATGTGCAGGATCCAGAAAAACCATGCGCGCCGACTTGTTGGGCAAATAGCTACAATCATGCGGCGGCGTAATATAATACTGTAAATCGTTCAGTAGGGCCTTTGGCTGATAAGAGTTCATAACAACTACCCTCTGTTATTTTCATTCACTTAAGCGCGCGTTTTGCGCTATTGTTTTACTTGAAAATACACCTTCCTGATACTTTTTCCAATCAATCGCAGGCTTTTTTACAATATCTTGTAAAGAATTAAGATAAGCTTGGCGAGAAAGTGTGCAGGCACCCAGACTTAACAGGTGATCATTCACCAGTTGGCAGTCGATCCAGGGTAGTTTATTTTCCTGTCCAATCAGCATTAAAGTATAGAAAGCCATTTTAGAAACATCGGTTTGCGTACTAAACATGGATTCACCAAAACAGCCTTGACCGATGGTCACACCATAAAGTCCACCCACGACGCGATCTTCATCCCAGACTTCAATGCTATAGCTATATCCTGCGTCAAACATGTCGCAATAGCCTGCGATAATATCTTCACTGATCCAGGTGTCGTCTGCATAAGCACGAGGTAGGGAGCAGGAACGAATCACTCTTTCAAAAGCATGATTGACCGTAATTTTATAGTCCTGCTTTTTCATATTACGTAGCAGGGATTTGCTCGGATGATAATCTTCGGGGCGAATAATGCAGCGTGGTTCCGGACTCCACCAGCAAATCGGATCACTTTCTGAAAACCAGGGAAATAATCCATGCGTATAGGCTTCATAAAGTGTGGAAGGGGAGAGGTCTGCACCAATACAAATCAGGCCTTCACCTTCAGGATCAACCTCGACCGGATTGGGAAAAATGAATTCTGAGGGAGGAAGTAAAGACATGGCAGACCCGATATAAATCTATAGATAAATCATCATCTCATTCTAGCAATAAAAAAGCCGCCCATAATGGACGGCGTTTTTATTCTTGCTGCTTAGTCTAGTTTACCCATCGCATCAAGATATTTTTCCGCATCCAGTGCAGCCATACAGCCTGACCCCGCAGAAGTAATCGCCTGACGATAAATGCTGTCTGCAATATCACCGGCTGCGAATACACCCGGTACCGACGTTTGTGTTGCATTACCTGCAGTACCGCTTTGCACCTGGATATAGCCGTCACGAAGTTCTAACTGGCCTTCGAACATGGTGCTATTTGGCTTGTGACCAATCGCCACAAACATACCCGTCACATCAATGTTTTGAGTAGAGTCATCTTGCGTTGATTTAATACGAACTGAGGTCACACCAGATTGTGCATCACCGAGTACTTCATCGACCTGATGGTTCCAGATAATGCTGATCTTGCCTTCTTTTTCTTTGGTAAATAAATGATCTTGCAAGATTTTTTCGGAACGTAAGGAATCACGACGGTGAACCAGAGTCACGTGAGAAGCAATGTTAGATAAATACAACGCTTCTTCAACAGCAGTATTACCACCACCTACGACCATTACTTTCTGGTTTTTATAGAAGAAACCATCACAGGTTGCGCAAGCACTGACACCTTGACCCATATAGGCTGCTTCAGATTCCAGACCGAGGTATTGGGCAGTTGCACCGGTACAGATAATCAGGGCATCACAGGTGAATTCTTCCATATCGCCTTTTAACACGAACGGGCGCTGGCTAAGATCCACTTCATTGATATGGTCATACACGATTTCAGTGCCAAAACGCTCTGCATGTGCCTGCATACGTTCCATCAATGCGGGACCAGTCAAACCTTCGGGATCACCCGGCCAGTTATCGACGTCAGTCGTCGTGGTCAGCTGACCGCCCAGTTGCAAGCCTGCAATCAGGGTAGGTTTCAAGTTTGCACGCGCTGCATATACTGCTGCGCTATAGCCTGCAGGGCCAGAACCTAAAATAATCAGTCGTGAGTGACGTGCGCTCATCAGCTGTATCCTTTTTTATTTAGAAATTTATTGAATTATACGTGAAACTGTATAACAGTGGTGTGAGATTAAAGTCGATATTATTGATCATTGAAATCGATTTGGGCTATATAGCATAAGTAACATTGTGCTTGCACAATAGTGCATCTTTTTTCACAGAACAGGTGCATAATATACATTTTATTGCGTCGCTTTTTTCAAGCATTGAAGCAAAAGAATATTCATGAAGAATTGGTTACAGGACAGTATATGACAGCGGTGTCGAGTGCCTATGCACAGCGCTTAGTAATGACATTATTTTTAGTCTCATTTGGGATTTATCTGTTTCTTGCAACAGTGACCTATACGCCATTTGATCCGGGGTGGATGCATATCTCCAGTGATACGCAGACCGTTTCGAATGCCAGTGGGGTAGCGGGTGCCTGGATTGCAGACCTTTTGTTTGGCTTCCTTGGTTGGGCAAGTCTGCTGATTCCTGTCTATCTGTTTATGGAAGCAATTCAGGTCTGGTGGCCGCGCAGCTTCCTGAACCGGCCATTTCGCTATGCTGCGCAATTCTTCCTGTTACTGACCACCTCAGCGCTATTGTTTTTATTCTGGCAAGTTCCTGCTGATACGCTGGATAATTCTTCCGGCGGTATTATTGGCTATGAATTAGGTCAGAGTCTGGAACAACTGCTGACAGTCTATGGTGCAGCATTCTTCTTGTTTGTGCTTTGGGTGGTGTTATTTACCTTGGCTTTTGGGGTGAAGTGGAACAAGACCTGGAGCAGCCTCAAAGCAACGCCTGCTTATCTACAAGACCTGTTCTACCGTAATGTGCCTGAAGGCATGTCTGATTTTGATCGGACTGCACCTGTCGCCAAAAAAGAGCCAGTCATTAGTGCAAAAAAAGTAGCGGTTGCAGTAACACCTGCGCCTGAGCATCAACTGGTAGAAATAGATCCGGTGGTACGTGATCAGGTGGCTGAACGCTTATTTGATGATTTTGCCGATAAAGAATCACAACAACCGCAGTTTTTTGATGATATTTCTGAAGCTGAGCAGCAGGCTGCTGAGCCAGTCGAGACATTTAAGCAAGTACAGCAAGTGCCTCAACAGCCGGATCGTGTGGTAGCCACAGGCGAGGTATGGCGTGCCTTACATTCAAATGAAGATCAGCGGCATAAACAGGATATTGATGCCTTACTCAAAGCAGCCGAAGAAGAACAGCTTGATTCTCCAGTCTCACATATAGCTGCTCCACAATCTGTTGCAGCACAGACTCATGCTCATACCAGAACCGCATCGACTTCACATACAGGCCTGGACTGGGATGATGATGAAATCTTTGATGAACTTCTGGCTGCAGTTCCGCAAGGTAAAACTGCGACCGATGTGCATAGTCCATTCAATACAGCGTCAGCCGAAAAGACAGTAAGAATTGTGGAAGACATGACCAATGTTGCACCTGTCATGGCATCTATGGCGACTGCACATGTCGTGAAAAATAGCGCATTACAGGCCGATCTGGATGACCTGGGTGATTTGCTGATTGAAGAAGATGAGCCAAGCCCACCAGTACGTGCATCAAGCTATGCCCAATCTTCTGCATTTGTACAGGCACCAATTCAGCATCAGGGTATAGAGCAACCAGTATCTCCTCCTTCTGCAACTCATGCAGCAGTACGCGAGGCTTTATCTAAAGAAGAATTTGTAGAAGCCTGGCAAGAAACGGCTGGCAAGCCACAGGATGAAGACGAGTTTGATTTTGATGCACCTTTAACTGATGCTTCAGGCCGTCCGATGTCACGTGCCATGCAGGTGGCAGAGCGCCGTAAAGATTTATCGCCGCTTCCAGGGCTAGATTTACTGGATGAAGTTGATCCAAATAAAAAAGTGAATTTTACCGAAGAGCAGCTGGCACGTTTATCTGAATTGCTTGAAATCAAGTTGCAAGAATTCAACGTCAAAGCCAAGGTGGTAGAAGCACAGCCAGGCCCAGTCGTGACACGTTTTGAACTGGATCTGGCACCAGGGGTAAAAGCTTCTAAAGTGACCAATATTTCCCGAGATCTGGCACGTTCGATGTCGATGGCATCGGTACGTGTGGTTGAAGTCATTCCGGGCAAGCCGTATATCGGAATTGAAGTACCAAACAGTACCCGTGAAATGGTCCGTTTGATCGAACTTTTGACCATTCCAGCCTTCACTGATCCGAATAGCATCCTCTCCATGGCAATGGGTAAGGATATTTCCGGTAATCCGGTGATTGCTGATCTGGGTAAAGCACCGCATATGCTGGTGGCAGGGACCACGGGTTCAGGTAAATCGGTGGCGGTGAACTCGATGATTTTATCGATGTTGCTGAAATATACCCCAGATGAATTGCGTTTAATTCTGATCGATCCGAAGCAGCTGGAACTGGCGAACTATAATGATATTCCGCATTTGTTGACGCCTGTAGTCACCGATATGAAAGATGCGGTCAGCGCATTGAACTGGTGTGTCAATGAGATGGAACGTCGTTATAAGCTGATGTCTTTCTTGAAAATCCGTAAACTAAGCGACTATAACCGCAAGGTGGAAGAGGCGATTGCCAATGGTGAAGACCTGATCGATCCAACCTGGAAAGCCAGCGATTCTGTTGTGGGTGAACGTGCGCCGCGTTTGACGCCATTGCCTTCCATTGTGATTGTCGCGGATGAGTTCGCGGATATGATCATGCAGGTCGGTAAGAAAGCTGAAGAGATGATTACCCGTCTGGCACAAAAATCACGTGCTGCCGGTATTCACCTGTTGCTTGCGACCCAACGTCCATCGGTGGACGTGATCACCGGTTTGATCAAAGCCAATATTCCAACACGTGTCGCGCTACGGGTTAACTCCAAGATCGACTCGCGTACTATTCTGGATGCGGGTGGTGCAGAGGACTTGCTCGGTCACGGTGACATGCTATTCCTCGGCCCGGGTAAAATCGAACCTGAGCGTGTACATGGTGCCTTTATTGCCGATGACGAAGTCAACCGGATCTGCGATGCATGGCGTGAACGTGGTTCACCAAATTATGTCGACGAGATCCTGACACCGTTTGATGAAGAGCCATCGGGTCGCGGTTTTGAAGATGGTGGCGACGGTGGATCAGATCGCGATGCGTTATATGACCAGTGTGTGGCATTTGTACTAGAAACCCGTAAGGCTTCCACTTCATCCTTACAGCGTAAATTCAGTCTGGGCTACAACCGTGCTGCGCGGATCATTGACCAGATGGAAGAAAATGGCATTGTCAGCGGCATGGGGGCCAACGGCAAACGCGAGATTCTGGTTTAGTTTCAGTGTATCTTCAATAAAAAAGCCTGCTTTCAAAGCAGGCTTTTTTATGTATTTTTGACTCAGGCAAACTTCGCTAATACATCCAGAAACTCGGCACTTTGACGCGGGAAAGTGGCAATCACGTCATGAATCCGCTGTCCTTCCGGATTGGTTGCATTGACATCACGGCCATCAGCGACAAATTTCGTCAACAGGCGTTCATAATCGAATGGACGCATATGCTTGAAAGCATGATACAGCACGTGAAAATCAGCATTAACACCTGCAGGAGGAAGCTGATTTAAATAGGCAAATACACGCTCATCTGACCATTCTTCGTTAAAGGTCGCTGGTTGAGATAATGCCATCGCAATTTCCTTGATCTAATGTAGTTTTTTCGGCATGAAAAAAGGCAAAATATGAGACTAGATTAGCAAAGCACTGCTTTGCCTAGTCGCAAGACTTGAAGCTATGCTTCAAGTGGGCGGAATATAGCTAAACTACTATTTCTACCACTCTCATATTTTGCCTTGAATCAATTTACTTGACCAATCAAAAATCAGATTATCGTTCTTCAGGTAAATTGATATTCATTTCAAGCATTTCAATATTGGCTTCAGAACGAACCTGCATTTGAATATGCTGTTCATCGACACCGCGAACATAACGATTGACCACCTGCATGATTTCAGTTTTCATCTGGTCAATTTTGTCCTGGCTCAAGCGACGACCCAAGCCTTGTTCGGATGCAACGATCACCTTCAAACGGTCTTTAGCAGTCCGTGCGCTTGATGGTTTATCCTCGCCACTAAAAAGTTTACTCCAGAATCCTGCCATGTCTACGCTCCAAATAGTCGTGCTAACCAGCCCTTAGGTTTTACCTCAATATGACGGTAAGGACGCTCTTCACCAAGGAAACGCGCCACCAGGTCATCATAAGCCTGACCCGCTGAAGCCTCAGTGAAAAGAATCACTGGCTTACCTTCATTTGATGCTTGTAAAACGCTTGGACACTCAGGAATAACACCTAGGGTCGGTACACGTAAAATATCCTTAGAAATATCATCAATCGTCAGCATTTCCTGTTTATCGGCACGTTCCGGATTGAAACGGGTAATACACAGATGCTTACGAATGCGACCTTCGTTTTGTTCTACTTTTTTTGTTTTGCTATCGAGCATACCAATGATACGGTCAGAGTCACGGACTGAAGAAATTTCAGGGTTGGTCACAATGATCGCTTCATCCGCATGGTACATGGCCAGAATGGCACCACGCTCAATACCGGCAGGCGAATCACAGATAATATAATCAAATTCCTGCGAAAGCTCATCCATTACACGAGCAACACCTTCATCGGTTAAGGCATCTTTATCACGTGTTTGTGATGCAGGTAAAATATATAAATTTTCAATATCTTTATCGCGAATCAGTGCTTGTTGTAATCGTGCTTCGTTATTTAAAACATTCACAAAATCATAAACTACACGGCGTTCACAGCCCATAATCAAATCAAGGTTACGTAAACCTACATCAAAATCAATAACAACAGTTTTGTGACCGCGTAGGGCTAAACCTGTTGCAAAAGATGCACTCGTTGTAGTTTTACCTACACCACCTTTGCCTGACGTTACGACAACAATTTTCGCCACCGAATCCACTCCTGTTATGGTTCAAATACCCTGTTTAAAATGGGGTTTTTGGTGTTTATTTATACATTAAAATTGTAGAGCTTCAAATACAAGCTCTAGTTGATCATTCAAGTAAATATGCACAGATTTTTTAACTACATGCGGTGGAATATCATCCGCCACACAATAGGTTCCTGCAATTGAAATCAGTTCTGCTTCGAGACTATGACAGAAAATGCGTGCTGCAGTATTGCCACCCGCACCCGCAATGACCCGACCACGTGCGCTGCCATAAACATGAATATTGCCTGAAGCAATCACTTCTGAGCCACTGTTGATACCGGCATTAATAATAATGTCGCCATTATGCTGCACGATACATTGGCCGGTACGCAGGATTTCATCATGATATGAGGTGATATGCGCGACGATCGGAGCAGCAGGTGCTTGATTATCATTCACCGCTGTAGGTTCTGGTTTAACTTCCACGACCTGTTCTTTGGTGGCTTTAATTTCTTCTAACTGGCGATCAGGTGGCAGTACCGGGAACTGAATGGCGCGCGCCTGATCTCCAAGTAAACCCTCAGTAACAGCCATAGGCTGTACATCCAGACTGATTAATAGTTGAATTAGCGCAATGAGTTCCTGTTCAACTGAACTTTCAATGACTGCCAAAGTGCCGGGTGGAAATGCTGCTTGTAGTTTTGGGCTAAGTTGCTGGCGGATTGCATCATGATCATTGGTATCTAGGCTAATGCGTATCGCATTGACCATTCTGCCTTTTATCCGTATATCAGCCATAATTCTTCCTTAAATACTTCTGACGTGCTGGTTTTGTGTCGAAGCAATGTTGTAAATAGTGCAAATCCTAGAACAAATTGCAGTAATTCTCTAGCGATCTCAGTTATTTTTTTATGCGAACAGAACCGGACGGATTGATCTGATTCTGTACTTTAAACTTTACTTATCTATTGAGCTCTGATTTTGCTCATGTTCTTCTAGAATCTGTTGCCACTGTTTGACTTTTACCTGTTTTCGGATCGCTTCAAGTGTTTCAAAAACAGCCGATTCAACCAATTTATCAATATGTGGATTATGTTCAATCTGTATCTGGCTGATTTTATCTGAAATTAGGGTAAAAGTCGGATTTTCTTTTGTACCTGTATGGGTAAACGGCTCAATCAGGCCCTGAGTAATATTTTCGCCCAAGCGTTGACCAATACTTTGAATTTGCTGTTCAATCCGGCTGCCCACAATTGGAATCAGACGCAGCAGCTGAGTAAGTTCTGGAGTATCTTCAATCGCCTGATTGACTACTTGCCCTACATTTTTAGCGATCATGGAACGTTGTGATTGTAATTCCTTACCCAAAGATTCTTGCAAGATATCTGCCAAAGCAATGGCCAGTAATTTACGGTGATGTTCCACCAAATCATCAATTAACTGTTTATGTGATGTGCTTGTGGTCAGTTCACGCTTGATACCATCCAGTACGGTAAGTACCACCCGGCTGGAAAGCTCTTCCATCAGCATGTTGTAATAAAAGTTGCCTTGGCGATACCAACGATTGGGAATTACTTTATAACCATGGCTATGCAGGTTGTAGCCAATCGCAACCGCACGCAGCAGGCGCAGGAAACGTAGCTGAGGGATAATAGATAAAATTTCATACCAGTGCACAAAAGGGAAGAACCACCAGCGTCGATGATGACGCAGGACAATCGCGATGACCCAGCGTGCCAGTAATTCACAGACCAAGAAGGTGGTAAACCAGCCCTCGGTAATGATCACCCAAGGGCGTAAATCACTTTTATAAAACTGCAAGATTTCCGGTAAACGAATGAAGTCAAACAACCACTGCCCAAAATCGCTCATTAAAATGGCGTTAGCACTGAGACAGAACAGATTGATGATGATCAGAACCATCATGAAAATATCGTAAATCAGTGCAATTTTCCAGCCCCAGGTTCCTTTACGAACAAATTTAAATGAGCTGGAGGTAATGTCCGGGTTGTCGTTCTTCATAATTACTCGGTTACAGATCCGACCGGGGCTTGGGCAAAGTTCTGCTGCATTTGTGCGATGAGCTGATCTTTTTCAGTCCAGATTTGATCAATCCATTTTTGAAAACGTGCACGATATTCAGCATCATCTTCATAATTGCCGCCCAGTACCCAGTCTGGAATATCAATTTTTCTTAAATTTACCGCAATACGTGGCACTTCACCTAACCAAAATTCACCATAGCCCGGAATACCGTCAGGATAAACAATGGTCATGTCGACCAGCGCATCAATTTTATCGCCGAGAATACTGAGCGCCGATGCTAGACCACCGGCTTTAGGTTTCAGTAAATGTGTATAGGGAGACTGCTGCTGATCATGCTTTTCCTGGGTAAAGCGCGTGCCTTCCAGATAATTTAACAGGGTAAAAGGCTGACTGATCAGCTGCTCACAGGATTTACGTGCTTCTTCCATATCCCGATATTTCAACGCAGGGTTTTTGGCAATCTGTTCCTTGCTATGCCGTTTCATCATCGGGAAGCCTAAGATTTTAAAAGCCTGACCGACAAAAGGAATAAAAATAAGTTCCCATTTAGTAAAGAAGCGCGTCAGGGGCATACGGGTCAGACCGAAGTACTGATTGACAGTAGTATCGACCCAGCTTTGATGATTACAGGTCATCAAATAACGTCCCTGCATATTCAAATCCAGTGATTCATCTACACTGATTTGCCATTGCGTGTTTTTCAGCACATGCTCAATCAGCCAATTATTGACCCCTAACCAGCTGTTGGTAATCTTGATATTGGTTTCATCCACTTTTGCGGATTTTTTAAAAAGTTTGGTTAAACCCAAGGCCAGCACCGGGGGACCATGAAAAAAAGTACTGCCCGTCATGACGGATGTGACCGTCAGGCCACGCGCCAGTTTTTTTAAAGTCGGTTGCTTGTTGCTATTCGATGACATATCCAAACAGTCCCCAGAGATTAATCACTTAAATTTTTTCATATTTTGAGTAATATAGAGACAGTTAGGCAAATAAAAAAGCCTAAACAGGAAACTATGAAGATATTGTGACGAACTACTTGGTTTTAGTTACATATAAACATTACAAAATATTACTAAACGATTTATTATTAACAAAAATTCAATGGTTAGCCCATTCAATTTAAATCATTATCTCGCTTAACAACAAAGCATACAACAAGGAGTCATGCGATGCGTGCACTAGTCATTTCAGCAGCTGTAGCAGGGGCCGTAGCACTTACAGGTTGTCAATCAACTGGTAATAACATCGGTGGTGTGGAATATGATAAAGCTGCTCTAGGTACTTTAATTGGTGCTGCAGCAGGTTACGGTGTTTCTAAAGGCAATGCGAATACCAGCCGTCAAAATAACCGTGCAGCAGCGATTGGTGCTGTTGTTGGTGGTGCAGCGGGTGTGTATCTTGATAACAAAGAGAAAAAATTACGTCAAGCAACAGCGGGTACGGGCGTAGACGTTAACCGTAATGCAGATGGTTCGATTAACCTTGTGATGCCAGGCAGCATTACATTTGATACCAACAAATCAAATATCAAACCAAACTTCTATGGCACTTTAAACAAAGTGGCGCAAGTATTAACTGAAGATAACAAGAGCGGTATCCTTGTAACTGGTTATACAGACAGCACGGGTAATGACTCAATTAACTTGCCATTGTCTCAAGCACGCGCAAACTCTGTAGCGACTTACTTGGCAGGCCAAGGTGTTTCACGTACACGTATTAATGCTCAAGGTTTAGGTTCAGCGAACCCAATTGCAGACAATACAACTGCCGCAGGTAAAGAGCAAAACCGTCGTGTAGAAATCGCGGTATATGCAGTTCAATAATTCTTGAACGCTTAAGAAAAAACCACCTTCGGGTGGTTTTTTTATATCTGAATATTGATCTGATTAATCGTATTTTAAATTAGGCAACTGACGCAGAGATGACTATAATCGGAGCCGAATCTAGAAGAGGAAGCCATATGTCACTCGCCAGTCAGTTAAATGACAAGCAACTTGAAGCCATGAAATACACTCAAGGACCCTTGTTAGTACTTGCAGGAGCGGGTTCAGGCAAGACTTCAGTGATCACGCGAAAAATCGCGTATTTAGTCAAGCATTGCGGGATTCCCGCACATCGTATTACTGCGATGACTTTTACCAACAAGGCAGCACGTGAGATGAAAGAGCGTGTCAGCAAATTGTTGACGCGTGAAGAAAGTAAAGGCGTTTCAGTTTCGACCTTCCATACTTTTGGCCTGAATATGCTGCGCCTGGAGTTGAAACATACCCCACTGAAAAATAATTTCTCGATTCTGGATGCTGACGACTGTAAACGCATTCTGATGGATCTGATGCAGCGTGACAATTTATCCGGTGCAGAAAGCAAAGAACTGATTGCCAAAGCCATGAAAATGATCTCGGACTGGAAAAATGATCTGATTCCACCCGAGCAGGCACATACTACCTGTGAAACTGCCGAAGATGTGCAGTTTGCGCATTTATATCAATTATATGAACGTAATTTACGCGCTTATAACGCCGTGGATTTTGATGACCTGATTGTGATGCCGACGCGCTTGTTGCAGGAAAATGCCGAAGTCCGTGACAAATGGCAAAACCGGGTACGTTATTTGCTGGTGGATGAATATCAGGATACCAACACAGCACAGTATATTCTGGTGAAATTACTGGTTGGTGTGATGGGACAGTTCACCGCCGTAGGCGATGATGATCAGTCGATTTATGCCTGGCGTGGGGCTAAACCGGAAAATATGGCTTTGTTGCAGCAGGATTTTCCTAATCTGAAAGTGATCAAACTGGAACAGAATTATCGTTCGACCAGTCGTATTCTCAAAGCAGCCAACACCGTGATTGGTAATAATCCGCATATTTTTGATAAAAAACTCTGGTCGGACAAAGGCCATGGTGAAGTGATCCGTGTGATTACCTGCCGCAATGATGATGACGAAGCAGAACGCGTGGTCAAAGACCTGATCACGCATAAATTGATGAACGGTAAAAGCTGGAAAGATTATGCGGTGTTGTACCGCGGCAATTTCCAGGCGCGTATCTTAGAAACCCATCTACGTCAGATGCAGATTCCGTATAAATTATCTGGCGGACAGTCCTTCTTCGCACGTGCCGAAATCAAGGACATGATGAGCTATTTACGCTTGATCATTAACCCTGAAGATGACAGTGCATTTTTACGAATTATCAATACGCCAAAAAGGGCAATTGGTCCGGTAACGCTGGAAAAGCTCGGTCTATTTGCTCAGGAAAATAATCTGTCGCTTCTGGCTGCGGCTGCGGATCAGCGTCTGACCATGGCGATTCCGAAAAAGGCCACGACTCAATTGGCTGAGTTTGCCGATTTTATTGAGGGTTTTACCCGCAATTTACTGGATGATGATGAACCAGTGCCAATTATCCGCCAGATGATGATTGAAGCCGGTTATATCGATTACATCAAGGAAACTGCAGCCACACCAGCGCAGGAAAAGACCAAGCTCGACAATATCGAAGTGCTCTATAGCAGCATTCAAAGCCTGATTAACCGCGCTGAAGATGTTGATGAAAAAAATATTGAAAGTGTGATTCGTAAAATGGTGCTGCTGGACATGCTCGAGCAGCAGCAGGAAGAAGAGGACACCGATAAAGTCAATTTATTGACTTTGCATGCGTCTAAAGGTCTGGAATTTCCTTATGTCTATCTGATCGGGCTGGAAGAAGAAATTCTGCCACATAAAAACTCGATCGCTGCAGAAACGGTCGAAGAGGAACGCCGTCTGATGTATGTGGGGATTACCCGTGCACGTCAGGGACTGACCATTACTCTGGCAGAACAGCGCAAGGCCGGTGGGCAGATGAAGCAAATGACCCCAAGCCGTTTCCTGGATGAATTACCAGAAGATGAGCTGGAATGGTTAGGCCGCAAGAAAAAGCTGGCCGGTAACATCGATCCAAAATTACAAGCCCAACATTATCTTGATAATTTGCGTAATCTTATCAAACGATAAGGTACAAGACTTGCTCTTATTTTAAATGAAACAACAGGAATGAATACATGAAAGTTCAGGTGAAAGTCCTTGACTCGCGTCTTGGTCAGGAATGGCCATTACCGACTTATGCTACGACAGGTTCAGCGGGGCTGGATTTGCGTGCGTGTGTTGCAGAAACCACAATCATTGAACCAGGCCAAACGGTTTTGGTAAAAACTGGTTTAGCAATCTATATTGAAGATCCTGCATTTGCTGGTCTGATCTTGCCACGTTCGGGTTTGGGCCATAAACATGGGATCGTGTTGGGTAACCTGGTAGGTTTAATTGATTCTGATTATCAGGGTGAATTGATGGTATCCGTTTGGAACCGTAGTCAGACGGCATTCAGCTTAGAGCCAGGTGAACGTTTGGCGCAGTATGTGTTGGTTCCTGTGGTACAAGCTGAATTCGATCTGGTGAATGAATTCGAAGCGACTGAACGCGGTGCTGGCGGTTTTGGTCATACGGGTAAAAACTAAGTTTTAATAATGGCTTACATTCATTAACTGGATGTAAGCCATTTTTAGTTGATTAGATTAAATATTAAAAAAAATGAGTTGGTTGAAATATATTTAAAAAATAAAACCTTATTTTTCGGCCAAGTAGAATTATTTAAATCTAAAATTTATATAGTGATCAAATATCTAGGGTCTGTTGACATTTACTGTTCATAATTAACCCTATAAAGGTAGCCATAAAAATATACAGGCTAAAGCAACAGAACTTTGATAATTTCTTTTGAGCTTGTCATATCGAGTAGCTATTCCTCTAC